>JBLIDJ010000179.1:0-3012 GCA_047634195.1 Flavobacteriales bacterium | reverse complement strand
ATAAATCCTTCTCCTCCAAAAAATCCAGCTCCCAGCTTTTTTTGAAAGGCAATTCCAACAGAAACTCCTTTGGCCGCACACAAGAAAGCTTGTTTTTGACACAAGACCTTCTCTCCCATTTCTGCTAGGTTGAGTGCTACAATTTTGCCCGGAAATGGCGAAGCAAATGCCGCTCTTTTTTTTCCGTACCCTGTATTGGTAAAAGCGGTCATAAATAAACTCTCTCCCGTCAGGAGTCTTTTTCCTGCCGAAAATATCTTACCTAATACAGTAGAATCATTTTTGGATCCATCGCCAAAGATGGTGTTCATTTCTATGCCATCGTCCATGTACATAAACGCGCCGGCTTCTGCAATTACCGTTTCTTGAGGATCCAATTCAATTTCAATGCATTGCATTTCTTCCCCAATAATGTCAAAATCTATGTCGTGATGATTCATGTTTTTTTTTCAAATTAATAAGATTTCAGAAAATAGGAAGTGATTTTTATGATGAAAGGTAAAAGTCAATACTTAAACTGACATGAAAAGCTATTCTCTACTAATTTTATATGTTTCGTTATGCTCTGTTGCTATTTGGTTTTTGACAACCCCTATTTGCTGAGCAACAAACAAAAGTTCTTTTAGTTTCATATTGTTGAGCCACTGAATGCTTTCTTGCTTTTCAAGTGCAGCCTCTGCGACATGAAATAAAGCATCGTATTTATTGATCTTTAGCCACTTTAACGCTTGTGGGTTTTCTTCAACCGCATTGAGCAAAGCCATTAAATGTGGTGCATTTTTCAGCAACCATTCCCTAGCTTCATCTTTCAAATGCAGGCCATAAACAAACAAGCCCAATTCTTTGTACCCATTTTTTATGAGCCAATCTCTAAATTTAATATCTCCTTTAATTGCCAATCCCCAAGAGAATAATACTTTTATAGGATAATGTTTGATCGATTTATTTTTCATAAATTGGAATAAAAACACTTAACTTCTGCTCGAAAGTTAAAATTACTTAAAAATATAAGATATGAATAGTCCAATGTTACCAAAAGACACCTTTAAAGACAAAGTAATTGTTGTTACTGGTGGTGGAACAGGTTTAGGGAAGGCAATGTCCATACAACTTAGCAAATTAGGTGCTTTAGTAGTTATAACCAGTAGAAAGGAAGAAGTACTAGCTAAAACAGCCAAAGAAATTACAGCAATCACTGGTAATCCTGTGTATTATAAAATTTGTGACATCAGACACAGTTTTGAAGTTGAAAAAATGCGCGATGATATTATTGCAGAACATGGCAATATTGATGGTCTAATCAATAATGCTGCTGGAAATTTCATCAGCCCTACAGAGCGGTTATCCTCGAAAGCATTTGGCATTATCATAGACATTGTCCTTAAAGGAACCATCAACTGTACTTTGGCTTTTGGCAAACATTGGATAGATACTAAAACAGATGCCTCAGTAGTAAACATAGTTACTACGTATGCCTTTACTGGCTCTGGATATGTTGTTCCGTCAGCATGTGCTAAAGCAGGAGTGCTTGCTATGACACGATCATTAGCCGTAGAATGGGCCAAATACAACATCCGACTAAATGCTATTGCGCCAGGTCCTTTTCCTACTAAAGGTGCCTGGGATCGATTGTTTCCAGGAGAAATGGCCGAAAAATTTGCCTTAGAAAAACGTGTTCCCATGAAACGGGTTGGTAAAAAAGAAGAACTTTGTGACCTAGCGTCATACCTATTGTCAAACTATTCCGCTTACATCAATGGAGAAGTAATAACAATAGATGGCGGTGAATGGCTGCAAGGGGCTGGTCAGTTTAACCAGCTAGAAGCTATTGAACCCGAAATGTGGGACACTATTGAACAAATGATACGCAAGAAAAATAGTTAAGCATGAAGATCAAAAAAAGTACGTGGCTTCTTTTGGCTGCCTTGTTAATTATTGGTGGCTGGTTTTATCAACGTTATTACATTGCTCCTGCTATTACATTTGACGACATCAAGGTTGTGAATTTGCAAGGCCATGAAGTGCAACTAAATATTGATAGACCAACTGTCGTGTCATTTTTTGCCTCTTGGTGTCCTCCCTGTCAACAAGAAATACAATGGATGAATGAAGCACATAACACCATGGGTGATGAATTTCAATTTTTAATTGTTTCCGATGAAAAAGTAACCAAATTGCTCCCCTTCGAAAGAGCATATCAATTGCCTATTTTGCAATTGACAGAATCAAGAAAAACATTTGGAGTTTATAGCATTCCAACTGTTTTTATATTCAACAAAAAAGGAGAATTAGTCTTTAATCATGTTGGTTTAGTTGATTTTAGAGACAAAACCAACATTACAAAATATTTATAATATGAGCCTACTATTAATCACCCACCTAGACGGTGGCATTGTGGAGATACAACTAAATCGTCCGAAAGCAAATGCCATTAATCATGAAATGGTTTTACAGTTGGCCGAAACGTACAAAACCTTGGCTATTGATGACACTGTTAAGGGAGTGTATCTTATTGGTCAATCACCATTTTTCTCAGCAGGGTTAGATGTAATTGAACTTTTTGGCTACGATGAAAATCAGATAAAAACATTTTGGTTTGATTTTGCCAACATGGTTAAAACGCTTGCTTCTTTTCCCAAGCCATTTGTTTCTGCTATCTCGGGTCATAGTCCTGCTGGAGGTTGTGTACTTGCCTTGTGTGCAGATTACCGTATCATGCAAGAAGGAAAATTTAAAATTGGCCTTAATGAAGTAGCTGTAGGTGTTGTGGTACCTAATGCTATTTTCGAATTGTACAGTTTTGCCCTAGGCTCTCAGCAAGCGTATCAAGCATTGATGAGTGCTAAAATGTTTACTGTTGAAGAAGCTAAAAATGCAGGCTTAGTGCACCTTACATGCAAGGAAGAAGCGTTAAAGCAAAACGCTTTAGCTGTAGTTTCACAATTGTGCGCCTTTGAAACAAAGACCTGGCAAACTTCTAAACAAACAATGAGAGCAAGGTTGATAGACACC
>JBLIDJ010000178.1:0-3110 GCA_047634195.1 Flavobacteriales bacterium | reverse complement strand
TATTTCACGATGGGGGTTTCTCTACCACAGGTGTTACACAAGAAGTAATTGAAAAATTTAGCTAAATCGTATTTCCTTTTTTGAGGTTTATTATTTACTTAAAACTTTTGAATGATGAAAAAAATTACCCTTTCATGTTTTGCACTCATAAGTGCTAGTATATGTTTAGCTCAATCCGAGCTACATTCTTTCACAGTTGCAGGAAACGGAGCTGTAACAACATTTGCGACGGATTATCAAACCCTAGGAATCAATCCGGCTAACTTGGGATGGTCCAATGAGTTTCAAAATAAGACCATTGCATTTGGGGTAATGGATTTTGGTTTTTCGCTTCATTCAGAAGCATTGGCGAGCCCCTTAGTTCGAAAAGGATTTCAATTTAATCCATCTGCAGCAAGCCTTCAAGACAAAATAGACATGCTTGAAGTAATTGCCGACAATGGCATTTACTTTAGCGCTGATGTAAGTTGGATGGGATTTAGCTTGAACACTGAAAAATTTGGCGGATTTGCTGTCAGCGTTAGAGATAGAATGCAAAGTAGCTTATCGTTTAATGGAAGCAGCGGCGATATATTTATATTGGGATATAACGCCACTTATTTTGATCAGAAATTTGACGAAAATAACAACCCAACAACAGACCCAGATAAAATAGATTATGGTGTTGCTTCAAATCCGAAGACATTAGCCGAATTGTTTGATGGAACGGCAATTAGTTTCAATTGGGTTAGAGAATTTAACATAGGCTACGGTAAACGAGTTTATAATACTGACTTGCTTTCTTTGTATGCAGGTATTGGTTTAAAATATATTCAAGGAATAGGTGTATTGGATATTCGTGCCGACGGTGAAAATTTCACGGCTTTCTCATCATTTGACAAAGATTTTGGCTTAGATTATAAAAAAATATACCAAGAATTTCTTGGTGCTAACGCTGATAATAACAATGTGCCAACAGGTAAAGGTGCAGGTGTTGACTTAGGATTTAATGCAGTATTACTAAATAAAATAAAATTTGGGATAGCATTAAATGGAGCTGGAAGTGTAACATGGGAAGGGAATGCGTTAGAAGTAGATAACAAAAAAATAGACACTACGTATTTTAGTGGATTAAATAGCCCCAATATTTTTGCTCAAGTTGGAGACATAGTGGGAGAAGAAGGATTGTTTCAATGGAAAGAAACAGATAAAGGAGGAAAAACAATATCTACACCGGCTACTTTGAGAATAGGTACAAGTTACCAACATGGAAAATTATTGGAAGTAGGGATGGATGTTACCTTGCCTATGAACAAAGAAGTGCCAGGAAGTATGGCAGGTGGTATCTTTGGTTTGGGTGCAACATTCAAGCCCTTGCCTTGGCTTAGGTTTTCTACAGGTTACGTGACAGGTGCAGACTACAAAAATAAAATCCCAGTTGGGCTTGTCTTTATAAAAGGATTAGGCATATGGGAAAGTGGAATTGCTTCCAGAGACATCGTTTCTTTGTTTAAAGAAAATGGAACAACTATTTCAGTAGTAACTGGATTTTTACGCTTTAGAATTTAATAAAATTAGTTATCCTTTTTAATTGTTTAAGTCTTAAGACTTACCCGTAATTATATGCTCACAAAAGGAAAAAAAACATACAGTATTTTCAAAGGAAAATGTCCTCAATGTCATGAAGGCAAAATGTTTGATTATCACCCGTATAATTTCTCTAAGATTGGAGATATGCGTTCACATTGTACCGTTTGCAAGCTAAAGTATAGCAGAGAGCCTGGCTTCTTTTTTGGGGCAGCTTATGTTAGTTATATGATAACGGTATCTTTAGGGATTTTTGGATTTGTCACCACGAGGCTATTGCTTGGTGAGTCTCCATGGCAATTGTATCTTTCGGTTGTTATTGGCTTAATTCTACTCTTGTTTCCTCTTACTTTTGTGTTATCTCGAACAATATGGATAAACATGTTTGTGAAATATAATCCCGATTGTAAAAAAGACCAAGAAGCATCATAATGAAGATACAGCAATTATACACCAAATGTTTAGCGGAAGCGGCTTATTACATTGAATCTAATGGTGAAGCAATCATCATAGATCCAATTCGAGAAACGCAGCCTTACCTCGATCTTCTTGAAGAACGAGACGCGTCGTTGAAATATATTTTTGAGACACATTTTCATGCCGATTTTGTGAGCGGTCACGTAGATTTAGCAAAAAAAACAGGCGCTAAAATTGTTTTTGGACCAACGGCTGTGACTGATTATGATACGTATCAGGCAAAAGACAACGAGGAATTAACCCTCGGAGATTTGACTGTAAAAGTATTGCATACACCCGGCCATACTTTAGAATCTACTTGTTATTTATTATTAGATAAAACAGGAAAAGAAACAGCCATATTTACAGGAGACACCTTGTTTATCGGAGACGTTGGAAGACCTGATTTGGCTATAAAGTCTAATTTTACAAAAGAAGATTTAGCGGCAATGTTATTTGATTCGCTACGAAATAAAATAATGATCCTTCCTGACGATGTCATTATTTATCCTGCGCATGGAGCAGGATCGGCTTGCGGGAAAAACATGAGTGCAGAAACGTTTGATACTTTAGGTCATCAAAAAGAAGTGAACTATGCACTACGCGAAAGCATGAGCAAAGAAGAGTTTGTGAAAGAACTAATCACTGGAATAATGCCAGCCCCTAACTATTTTGCCAAAAATGCAATGCTGAACAAAAATGGTTATGCAAACATCGATGAAGTTCTTGAACAAGGAACTAAAGCCTTAAGCTTGAACTCGTTCACAAAACAAAAGGAGCAAGGCGTTTTAGTGCTTGATGTAAGAGATCCACAAACATTTTGTAAAGGGTTTATCCCTCAATCATTGAGCATTGGGTTAGATGGTTCATTTGCCGTTTGGGCAGCATCTATGATTACTGATCTGCACCAATCTATTATGCTTGTTGCACCAGAAGGTAGAGAGCACGAAGCTGTCATGAGATTGGCTAGAGTTGGTTTTGACAATGTAGTTGGTTACTTAGAAGGAGGTTTTAGTACTTGGCAAGAAAACGGAAATTACGTTGATACAATAACATCAATTTCACCTAACGAGTTTGAGCAAATTTTA
>JBLIDJ010000177.1:0-3219 GCA_047634195.1 Flavobacteriales bacterium | reverse complement strand
TACGTGTTAATGTTATGCGTTTCAGCGGTCAAATAATAGACCAATAAGATAAAAACCTTCAATATTAGACAATGTGTCTTATGCGCAGTAATGAAACGGAAAAAATGACAGTAGTTAAGCGTTTTTTAATATTTTCTCAGCGTGTTTATTGAGGTCACCTAATGCTTTTTAGCCTAACTCTTGAAGCTGATTGTCAAGGCTCACAATGGATAGGTAGTTTTTTTATCACTCGCCAAATCATAGATAGTGTTTACTATTTCAGTTAGTTTTTCTACCCCATGTATATGGTAGAAGAAACCAATTTGTGCTTATGCTCTTTTACAAACGGGAAGTTCTTAGATCGTAAAGCGACATCAAACGATAATTTATGATGACTAATTAGACTTTCATAAATTTGATGTTAACCACCTTATCTTCCTCCGTTAAAATTCTCAATTTTTTAAAAGACGCTATGTCAATAATTTCGCTTTGCCGGTGATCTAGACTCTGAATACTTTCATCATCTTTTTTGAAAGGTATGGCAAATGAACATGTAGAGCCTTGATCAATGACACTTTTTACTGCTATGGTTCCACCTTGTAACTCAACCAATTTCTTGGCAATACTTAAGCCAAGTCCTGTGCTTCCAAATTGACGTGTAGTTTTACTGCCTGCTTGACGAAATCGATCGAAAATTTCCACTACTTTATCTTTCGGAATGACTATTCCAGTATCTTTCACAGAAATTATAATTGACATATACCCCTCTGTTTCTTGTTCGAACGTTGCATGAACAGTTACTTTTTTTGTGTGTGTAAATTTGATTGCATTCCCTACCATATTTATGAGAATTTGGGTAAGTCTTACAGAGTCTCCTAAAAGGGTGGGTGGAATGTTGGCATTACTTTCAAAGTAAAGGCCAATCTTTTTTCTATGGCTTGAAAAGACAACATGCCGTTTAACGATTGAAACAACAAGGGGAGATTAATGGGATGCTCTTCAAACTCAATCATGCCTGCATTTATCTTTGATATGTCAAGAATGTCGTTGATAATGGTTAATAAATTGTCGCTTTAAGATTTTATGGTATTTACAAAACATTTTTTTTCTATACCCAAAGAGCGCTGCTGAAGCATATATGCAAAAACCTATGATAGCATTCAGGGGTATACGAATTTCGTGACTCATATTGGCTAAAAAAGCATCTTTTACCTTATTAGATTCTTCTGCTTCTATTTTGCTTCTAATAATTCTGCAGATATTATTTTTCGTTCTGCAATGTTTTCTTGTAAGTGATTGATTGCATTTTCTAGCTCTTCTTTAATCTAAAGAATTCCTCGAGGTTCTACCTCGGGGTGAATCGGAAAATTTTGAAAAACGGCAGGTTTTTCAACAATAAAACTATTCCGTTGAATACCTCGATGGCTCTGCTTCGGGTTAGTTGATTTAAACTTATAAACTAACTGCCGTCTTAGTTAATTTATCTTTATAAACAATAGTTCTGTGGGGAAAAGGTATTTCAACACCTTCTTTGTCAAATCGTTCTTTAATCGCTTTGTTAAGGTCACATTTCATGGCAAATCCGATATCGGGCTGAGAAGCCCATAAATAGGCTCTTAAATTTACCGATGAATCTCCAAAACCAGTTACCCGCACAATGATAGGAGGGATGCCTTCAAGTTTTTGAGCAGGAGTTCTTGGATCAATCAAATCATGATGTTTTTCAGATTCTTCTTTAATAAGCTTCATGGCAAGATCTATGCTGCTATCATAGCTAATGCCTATTTCTAAGAAAAAACACGTCTTTTCATCGGTGATATTTGCATTGACAATTGTTTCGGCACTAATCACTGAGTTGGGAATAATGATCCGTCTGTTTTCAAAACTATTGATCACACAGTGTCTTAAGGTAATATCTTCGATATAACCACTAATGCTGTCGCCTATGCTCACCTGATCTCCAATTCTGAAGGGTTTGAAAATAACAATAAACACTCCACTAATAATATTGGAAAGGGCGTGTTGAGCAGCAAAACCGATAAAGGCTGCAAACACTCCAGCAGAAACGAATAAGGCGTTCCCGATACTTTTTAAAGCAGGGATGTAGTGAAAAACAATTAAGGTTGCAATAAGGTAGATGATTAAACTTGAAGCGTTTTGCAAAAACTTATATTGAGTAGGGTCATTTTTTAAAGCAGTCGTGTTTTTTTGAATAAATTTCCTTAGAATAAGGCGAATAAACTTATTGAAAATAAAAGCTGCTACAAATACAACTATGGTAAGCAGCACATATGTTGGCCATCCTTCAGGAATTTTCATATCGCTTGATGTTTTTTAAGGTATGTGTTTGTTGGTTGTTAGAGCTTACAATGCCGGTCTTGGTTAATGTGTCAATACGTAAAAACCCGCTAGCGTGGATTATTTGATTGTTTGATAGGACAATACCAACATGTGTGGTTTTGCCGCTTTCATTGATAAAAAAAGCTAAGTCACCTTCTTGATTATTGTCAAAATTGATTACAGACGCTCGTTCATCTTCTTCCTGCTGGTAGGCATCTCTTAGTAAATTAATGCCGTGAGTGCGATAGGCCATTTGTGAAAAACCAGAACAGTCAATTCCAAATTGGGTTCTTCCACCCCATAGGTAGGTAGACTTGCCAAAAACAGCTAATAAATCTGTCCAAGGAATGGGTGCGTGTAGTGTGTCAGAAATGCTAAATGAGTTTTGACCAAGCTTGCATGTTTGTTTGTGCAAAAAAGGTAAAATAGCCCCAATAGGTAGTGTAAACGAGGTGCCATGTTGGTCTGTTGCTTGCACATTGGCTTCACTTACTACTTCAAATGTATTTTGAGTGAACTCTTCAAATGTTTGCCATGAAATTTCGCTAAGCTGTTTTTTGTCAATCCAACAGGTATATTGATCCAAGGCTGTGGTTATTTTACACCACTTTTCTTGTTCTTCAAGTATGGTGTAATGCTCTCCAAATACAAGTTGAGTAACTTGTTCAGAAGCATCGCGTGCTTCTGCTCTGCCACACATATAACCAATGGTACATATCCCGTAACTCATGGCACGAAGTTACTTAATAGAAGTTATATTTTACGATAATGAAACGTGTAAAATGAAATTGACTTTGGAGGCTTATGAGTATTGCTCATCTTCTTGATAATGAGTGGTTTTCCGCCTGTTTTTTTCTTTTTGTTTGAAACAAAAAAAAGCGACTCAAAAGAGTCGCGGTT
>JBLIDJ010000176.1:0-3229 GCA_047634195.1 Flavobacteriales bacterium | reverse complement strand
CCTAATACTTTCGGCTACTGTAGCCTCGGTATCCATGGTGTCGGTTGTTGTCATAGATTGTATGATAATAGGGTTATTTCCACCCATAACAATGTTTCCAACCTTCACTTCTCTAGTTTCAAATTTTTGATATTGAAACAAATTTTCGCAATACGTATTCGATATGTCCATTAAAACAACTTGGTTTTTGCAAAAGTAAACTTAACTATGGAATTGAACTATTGAGTTTTAACTTCAATTTACGCTCTCTTCTTTTTAAATAAGCATTTCCGATGACTGCTGATAAAATAATTCCTGCTCCTAAGTAGAAACCAGAACTCATTTTTTCTTCTTCACCAAAAATCATGAGTGCCAATAAAATACCATAAATAGGTTCTAAATTAATACTCAATGCAACCGTAAAAGGGGTGATTTGCCTCATGATTAATACACCTGCTACAAAAGCAAACGAGGTACAAACAATTCCGAGTAGGAGTAGGAATCCCCAGTCGGAGTTAGAGATATTTGATAATTGAAACATTTCGGGTTGTGATAAGCCAAAGAATAATGTCAGGATGATTGACCCTCCCAACATTTCATAAAACGAGATGGTACTGGGTGATTCGTTCTTTGTCAGTCGACCATTGATGACATTAAATAAGGAGGCTAAAAAAGCGCAAACAACACTTAATAAAATGCCCCACTTGTACTGAAATTCAAATTTGAAAATGGCAAATAGTCCAATAATAACAACTATGCCTAACATGATTTCATAGCCCTTTATTTTTCTGCCAAATAATAAAGGTTCTAACAGTGCGGTGAATAATGTTGCTGTTGATAAACAGACCAAGGCAATAGAGATGGTAGAAACTTTAATGGATTCGAAAAAGGCAATCCAATGCATAGCTATGATTACGCCCACACCTAGGTATTGCCAAAATTGCTTTTTGCTAACAGAAAATTTGTTTTTGGATATAAGCATGTATAGTCCAATACCGAAAAAACCGATTAACATTCTTAACCACACCAACTGAGTTGCAGGAAGTGTAATTAGTTTGCCAAGTATACCAGTAAAGCCAAAAATAAAAACAATCAAATGCAGTAATAACAAGCTTTTTGTTTGGTTTTTATCCATTAGTTTAGGGCATTAGATTTTTTTTCAGCCGCTTTTACTTTTAGTTGTTGCTTGCTTATTTGTTCTTTCTGTTTGTCTTGATTCTCTTCATTTTCAGACAATTCTTCCTGAGCTCTTTCAATAGTTCTTTGAGCTTGTTTAATATCTTTTTCAAGACTAGCTTTTAATTCCTCTAGCTTTTCTAGGGACTCGTTATCTGATTTCAATTGCTTAGTTTCTAGCATTAATAGGTTGGCGACGGAAGCCGTTGTTTGTAATTTAGAAAAATTAAGTAACATGCCTTTTACAATGTTGAATTGACGAGGGAATTGACCAGGACTCATTAAACCAGAGCCGAGATCAACAGCCAAGATCATGGACACATGTGCGGCATGTTGTGTAAAACGGTAATACATGTTTACGGTTGTGTTACTCAATTCAGGGTAGTTTACGTTGTCCCCAAATGTTTCATCTCCGTTTCCGCTTACTTCGCCATTCATGTTTTTTAAAACGTTGTTCCAATTTTTTTCTACGTCTTTTACTTTAGACTCGTATATGGTAACTTCCATGGCTGAAACATCTCCTATGCTAAACTTGGCCATCGTTGAAGATGGCATGAAATTGTATTGTGCGCTGCAAATGGCAGTAATACTAATAATTCCTAAAATTAAAAGAAGCTTTTTCATAAGATATGTTTTAAATATTTTCTTGATCAATATTTGTAACTCCACCCGACACAATAAACTTCATTACATCGGAAGCCTTAGCGTCAATCGGTGAAACAGCACTCGCATCGACAATAAACAAGTTTCCTGAAAAGGCATAGGAGTGAGGAAGATATACCGCTATTTTAGTGTTTGGTATTCCTAAATCCGACAAATCTTTTTCGGTAATAAAACCTATTTTCTGCAATCCCCCACCACTTCCAACATTGACTAATACAGGTTCATTAAACCTTTTTTTAGTACCAACAAATGCACTTAGCAAATCCTTGATGGACGTATATAAAGTTTTAAGTAACGGAACTTTATTCAATAATTTGTTACCGTATTTTATAACAGGTTCGGCTACAACAGTTGAAGCAATAAAACCAAGGGAAGTAATGGCCGTGAGGAATAAAACGATTCCCATACCGGGGATTTTAAACTTAACAGGTATCAGGCCATCGATATAAACAAACGATTCAATTACTAGATAAAACGTTGCCGCTATAGGAACAACAACAAGTAAGCCTTTGAAAAAGTACCCTAAAAAAGGTTTGAAAGGGGAAGACGATTTTTTTGACATGTAAGCTTAGTTTTTACCCAGATTAATTCATGTTAAAGGTAATGGCATCTTACCCTTTTTCAAGTTCAATCTGCTGTTTTTTTGTTAGCGATTGGCAAACTAATTCGTAACTGTGGTTTATTAATTCATAAAACAAGGTATCGGCAACGTCCTGATTGCAAGACACCGTATTCCAATGTTTTTTGTTCATGTGGTACCCGGGCTTTATGGACGCATAACTAGCTCTCAGTTCTATCGCTTTTTCTGGATCACATTTTAAATTGACACTTTCAAAATTATCAATATCAGTCAAGGCAAATATTTTGCCCATCACCTTAAAAACTAAAGCCTTGTTATCGAAAGGGAATCCTTCAGTAACCCCTTTTTTGCTTAAACAATAGGTTCTGTAATCTTCAATATTCATAATCCAGTTGTTTTTGTCACGTTTTATAAAAGTTCGTCGACAAGTTTCTTTTCACCAAAGTATAAAATCAATTTCTTGTTTTATAAAACGAGATAATTTTTTTTGATGAGTCACACTTATTTATGAGATAAGTTCCAATCAAATATTTTGAATATCTTTGCGTTGAAAGAGTACCAATGAAAAAAGTAGCACCACTAATTTTAGGTTTATTTTATTTGTTTGCAAGTTTAGGTATTGCAGCAACGGTCCATTATTGTGGAAATAAAGTAGCAGATGTTTCTCTAGCGGTTGTAAACAATAAATCATGCTGTTGTGGGCCATCTGAAGCTACAACAAAATGTTGCTCAGATAAAATCATAGCTTTCGAAATACCAGCAGATGATTATTTACCTTCAAAAATAGTTAGCCTTGTCAATTTTTCACCAATTGATACCAATCCGATTACA
>JBLIDJ010000175.1:0-3486 GCA_047634195.1 Flavobacteriales bacterium | reverse complement strand
TGCTTTTTTGAAGCTCACTGAGCATGGCAGCTAAGTGGCAAAGAAAAAAAGTTGATTTAAGTGGTCATGAAAATTTTTAAAAGGCTTTTTGGATTTTGACGATTGTCCCAGAAACCAGTAATAATGAGTTTACGTTGATGTACTTGATAAAATATGCTGTAATGTCCCATAGCAGCAACTCTTGTGTTTTTAAAAAGAGTCTTTTTACCAGAATTAGGATGAATACAGAGGGTTTCTAATCTTTCACGGATTTCAATAATCAGTTTCTGAGCATACGTGGTATTACCATTGTTTTCGTTCCAGAATGCTAAGATCGCTCTCCTTTGTGTTTGTGCAATTTTGGTCCAAACTATTTCTTTTTTAACCATGCCAAATCCTCTTTGTCAAGTTCTTCTTGAGAAATAAGGTTGTTAGAAGCAATATCATCTTCACTCATTTGAAGCATTAATTTCTGTTCAGGAGTAATGGCGACAAAGTTTTCATTAGAAGAAGAAACGACTAATTTGTCAAGCGCTTTTAAGAAATCTTTATTTCTAATCGCTAGCAGCTTATCAATTAAACTATTTCGAATATCATCTACATGATCCATATTTACAAAGTTAAGGTTTTCTATGAATATGAATTAAACCCGAGACACCCCGATGCAGCACTTACCTGATAGTAGCAAGACGCTGCGCTCAAAAGGGCAAGCACAATACTTAATACGAGCCAAACCCCTTAAATTTACTGCTGTTTTGCCTATTTTTTATATATATTGTTAGCTGTTAGTTCATTTTTAACTTTTACAAGCGTTGTGGCATCTGTTTTGACAATCATGCCAACATTTCATTTCTTGACTATCTCTTGAAATCTCTTCGCCAAATGTTTGTAGATACAATTCCTTTGTTTTATCGAATGCGTTTTTTAAGTCGATTGCATCTTGTTCGTCTTTCATTCCGAAATATGGGAAGTGGTGCAAGTAATGTCCAAATATTGTATCACAGTCAGAATGATAAGCTCTTGTATCAAGTATATGAAAATGCCAAAATTTATCTTGAATTCTATTCGGAACAATTCCTTTCCCGAATACCATACAGAGGTGCAAATATCTTTTATATTCAATTTCTGCATTGTCACATTGTTCATGTGTCCAATTCTCTCCTTCTTCAGGTTCTCGAAGTTTCATCTTAATCATTTCCAAGTCAATACCTGCAATTGTTGGGTCAATGTTTTTATTGCTGATTAGATATGAAGTTCTTTCAATACTAATTGGGTCTGGGTACATTAATGTTGTTTGTTCCATTTTTTTAATTTTTATTTATTATTAATTTATTTTTCTGATTTAATCCAAAATCTTTTTAAATATCGGTCTTTACTGCCAAGAATAGGGGTCCTTCCATGGAATATTCTATGATTGTCTATTATAAGAATATCGCTTTTCTGCAATCTTATTTTTATTGGTTCAGCTTTATTCATCAGTCTTTTAAAATAAATAAATGCTGGATTTTCTTTGTCTTTGTCATTTACTAATGAACAATGAAATTGTAAGTTATTGTTTGCGCCAATTTCTACAAATGGATAATTATCTTTATCATCTTCATAAATTTTATGTTCAAAAACATAAACAGATTTTAGGTTTTCTTGTATGTCAATTGGTAGTTCAACATATATATTTTCTGCATCTAATAATAAACTATCTCCACCTTTATCAGTTTGTTTAAAACAATACCATGCAACAAATTTTGCTTTGTGGTGGTCTGTGTGAAACTCAATTCCATGTGAAGTTGTAACTAATCCTTTACTTTCTTTTTTTACAACAACATCAGTTGTCATAATTATCTCACCAAGTGAATTAATAATTTCTTGTAATTGATTTTCTGTTTGATTTGTCAAATGAACAAAGCCATTTTTATTGAGTTCGTTTATCATTTCGTAAATATTTTTTGAGTCGAGTTTTGCGCATGACAGCTAACATGCGGATATATAACATATGTTACATATCTACTCCCGATAACTATCGGGAACATCTTTTTTTATTAATTTTTCACAAAACCCTCTATTTACAAAGGCTTCCAATGTTTATTCGTAGCGTTACTCGAATAATTCTACGGATAACCTGCGGCTATCCGCGCCAAAACACATCGTTCAGATGTATTTTAACGGACACTAAAGTAACACTCCCCCTTCATAAAAACAAACTCTACAAGCAAGAACTTACAAACATAGGTTAGGTGCATGTGCGGGAAATGAAGTGTGGGTGCAGCACGTCAGAAGGAAAAAAAGGTGAAATATTAATCCTATTTAAATATGATTAAAATAAAATCATGCTTTTTGTCCCTAAACCTTACTTGAAAAAACCAGACACTTCGACTTGTATTTCATGCATGAAATACGCTCAGTGAGCTGCTTTTTTGAAACTCCCGGAGCATTGGCAAACTAAGTGGCTTATTGTTTACCTCACTCCTAACAAACAAATATGATTGCCTAAAAACCCAGAAACCTGAACACGATGTATTAAAAACTAAGAGCTAAAGGCTAACTACTAATTGCTAAGAGCTAACAGCTGAAAGCTGAAAGCTAAAATATTTCTTATGTTAAAAATCAGCCACACTGTTCAATTAAATTATCTTTGTGCCTTTAAAATAATAAGGCAATATGAACAGCAATCAACGAACTTTTGTTACCGCGCTCTCCATCGGTATTCTACTTATTTTCGGATACGTTATTTTCTCGAAACCAGCCGAACTAGAAAAGCCTAAAAGCAAAATCAACACCGATGTTTACGTGCGCACCATACAGGTAAAACCAAGCACCAACAGCATTTCGTTTAGTGGTCATGGGCGTGTTACTGCCGCAAGACGCATCAACATTGTGACGGAAGTACAAGGAAAACTACTTGCAGGTGGTGTTGCGTTAAAAACAGGTACTGCCTTCAAAAAAGGCGATGTCTTATTCAAGATCAACAATACCGAGATGCGATTGGCCTTACAAGCCAAAAAAAGCAATTTCTTGAATCGTGTTGCCAACATCTTACCTGATCTTCAAATTGACTTTGAATCGGATTTCGAAACTTGGAATCGTTTTTTCAACAGCATTGAACCTGACAAAAACTTACCAAGCATTCCGAAAATTAAGAACAGCAAGCTAAAAACGTTCTTAGCCACTAAAAATGTACTGAGCGATTATTACAGCATTTTGGTGGATGAAGAGCGTTTGACAAAATACGCCATCACGGCTCCATTTGCTGGAACTATCCTAACTGTCAATGCCCAGATAGGAACGGCTATCAACCCAGGGTCGCCTGTTGCAACTATTATCAACACCAGCAACTTAGAAGTAGAGATACCTCTTCCAAAGGATCAAGCCAAGATGATAAACATTGGTAGTAAGGTAATCCTCCAAACCGAAAGCAAAGAAGAATTGATAGGCACCGTGAAACGTGTTGGCGAATCCATTAACATAAACACCCAAAGCTTAAGTGTGTTTGTAAGCACCAACACTAGCAAA
>JBLIDJ010000174.1:0-3549 GCA_047634195.1 Flavobacteriales bacterium | reverse complement strand
CATAGTCATAGCGCATGTATCGCCTTTTTCCAAGAAATAAAGTAAGAGTTCATTGCCCTCTTTATCTTCTCGCAAAATTTTAATGGCGCCACTCAACAACAAAGGCATGTTTTTTACATAACTGCCTACTTCCATCAGCACTGTTCCTTCACTCACAGTTGATATTGTGGCAGAAGCAACAATCTCTTCCAAAAGTGCGGGTTCAAAAAGCTGCCCGTAATATTGATCGATCATATTTTTCATGTTGTTTGAAGTACGATGTGGATACAAACGTAGTGCAACATCTGTCAAAACTCACTAAAGGCATGCCTTGAATTGAAAGTAAAATCATTGCCTCCTCATAAGATGTTGGTGTTAAGATTCTTTTAATACCCTATCCATCAAGGCCTTACTGTAATCGTTGAGTTTATGATGTGTCGGCATCCAGCCCATTAAAAACCGCGTGAAATCGGTCCATGCAATAGCGTACAAGCTCCGATATTCCTTTTCTACGTCTTGTGCTTTCATACTCGGATGACACACCGCTAAAGCCTTTTGTAACTGGTCAAAATAATGGCTTAGCAACTCCTCTTCATGTAATCTACAGGTATGTTCATCTAAGCTACTACCCAAAAAATAAACAACATCTTTCATACCACATCCACCACCCACATATTGAAAATCAACCGCAGCCACTTTTTGCATGTCTTCACTAAAACAAAAATTAGCCAACTTAGCATCGCCATGAACAATAGTTTGATACACACAACCTTGTAAAACCTGATCAATGTATGTCGCTTGATTTTTTAGCGCGCCAGCTTCCATTTTTTCATGCTCATCAGGACGAGTCGCCAAATGCCAATATGTACCTTGCTCCCACAATCCTTTAGGTTGTTTGTGCATGTAAACAGCATGAAAATTGGCTAACCAAGCAAGAACAATTTTGGCTTCATCTACCAACAAGCCTTTACGCCTTAGTGAATAACCACTGGCGTTTAAATCTTCTAGTAGCAGCAATTTTTCGTCTCCTTGCTCAAAAACACCCAAACACTTTGGTGTAACGCAAGCAGCGTTGTATTGCTGCGCATAATGCGTGTACCAATGTAATTCTACTTCGTATGATTTAATTTTTCGCTGATGCGCAAAACGAGTACCCCAATTTCTTGGGTGATTACCTGTGCGGCTGAGTTTGATGTGTTTTGCCACCACTGACGGAAAGTTTCCTCCTTTTAGTTTTATTCGAACAATAGCTCCATACCCCGCCCAAAGCTCCTGAATAGCACTCACGCTTTCTATTTCACTGGCGTTTGTTGCTGTTAGTATTTGCGGATGGAAATGGGTCATGTGTTTTTAATTTTTAATGTTAAAAAAATAATTGTGAATGATGAGTTATAAATTTTGAATGATAAATTTTTAATGTTAAAAAAAAACTAGCAGATAAGAGTAAGTGCAACATTAGTGTTTTATATAAAAGATCAATTTCACTAGGTTGTCGTGTTATCAGTATTATCTTCAATACTATCTGGATTACGCCTATGTTTAGCATTTAAGTTCGAAACTACCTTTGTTCCAGTTTTCGACTCCAGTTCTTTTAAGGCAACTTTCGCAACGTTCCCTCCTTGTTTAGCTACTTGTTTACTTTCGTTAAACGTGTTTGGCTTGGTAGCTTGTGAAATATCTTTGGTAGATGCTTCGGCTAGCATGTTCAAAATTAATTCAGTATTGGTCATGTTATCTCGCAAATTCTCTTTCTTCAAACCTTTTAGTACTTTATATTCTTTAGATGTATTTCCAGACCAAGCATGATAGATGATATCAGTTAGTGTTGCAAACTGAATACCCACCTTAAGTCCTCGCTTTTTCCATTCGTCAGTTAGCTCTTTACGAATTTCAATGCTTTTTAATCGCTGATTAATCCAGTTTTCAGAATAACCTAGCTGTACATATTGTTCTAATGCCCTGTCAATGGTTAATTCAGGATCTTGCAATTCATCTAGTCGTTCAGACGCAACTTGCGCCAACCATAACTTAAAAGGTTCTGCCTTGGGAGAAGGTATAGATTGGATTAATCGGAATAATTGCTCTGTGTCAGCAACATCTGTTATACGCATTTTCCCATCTTTAGCGAGCATTTTCAACCCGTGACAATTCGTCACGGTTTCATTCCCTTCAGCTTTGAGTCTTTGTTTAAGTTTTCTCCAATATGAAGTTGGGTCTATGCTATTCGATAAAACAGCAACAACATCTACAATAGAAATGAACCATTTTTCCTTGTTTGTATCCCATAGTGTACGAACTTCTTGCTCGTCAAAAACTTTTATGTCATCATGTTTCATTATGCAATTGTTCTATTTATCGTTAAATATTCTAAAGTATGATCTGATAGTTACCTGAGATTGAATGATAAAATTTGAATGTTGAATTTTTAATGTTAAAATAATAATTGTGAATGTTGAAATAATAATTTTGAATTGTGAATGATAAATTTTTAATGTTAAAAAAAAGGCTAAGTGCTAAGTCTATTTGAAAGGTTTATAAAGTAGACTCTGATAGTTACTTGGGATTGTATGATACAATTTGAATGTAAATTATCTAAAATCCCGAATTCCGATAGCTATCGGGACAGGCTCTTACAGCTATCCTTTAACCTAATACCTGCAATCCCGAATGGTCGGGACAAGCTCTGAAACCTGAAACCTTACCCCTCCTCCATGATCTTATTTCTAAGTTTTTGTAGTTTATCATGCATGCGTTTAAAAAACTGATACCGTTGTTTTTCGGCTATACCGCTTATTAAGTTCGATTTTTTTAGCAGGTTGTTTAACCACAATTCTGTTTCCTCGCAAAAATGTGCATTGGAAGTAAACATGGTGTTAAACGTGTGAAACGAAAGATAGCTTGATTTGATTCCGTTGGTTTCAATACTGATACAATTAGTGCCAATCATAATATCACTGAGGTATAGCGCGTAATTATCCTGTGCATCATTGCTTTTTTTATTGGTCTCTGCCTGTTTTAAAATATTCTCAAACATTTTTTCAACGTGGTCGCAAATGGCCAGAGCGTCTTCTTTGTTTTTAAAAATTCCTGATTCCCAATAAAAAGCTATTTGCATAAGCGAGCTATTGACTGTTTCTTCGTTCCATATTTCTATGGATGGTATTTCCAAATAACTGGCTAATACCTGTTCACTGATTTTTATAATCTCCGCATCAATAATTTCTATATCAAACTGTTTGTTTTCAAATTCGGGTAAAGCAACAATCGACTTTTGCCAGTAAAACATTTTGAAAGCAGCTAACTCTGGATGATGGAATTGATAAAAAACAGGGATATCTTCGGCAGCATAGGTAATTTTCTTGGTCTCGCAACTGAGTGTTTTTTGTAAGTCAGCTAACACATTGAGCAAATACGTTTTGTAAGAATCTAAGCCATTGTTGAAACGCTGGTAGGAAAATGTGACAAGCCCAGTGTCGTTGTTGCTTATGAAGGCATCGAACGACAACTTAAAGTGCCTGCAAATAACTGCCAGTTCATCAATGCTGATGGCTGTTTCTCCCCTTATTCTTC
>JBLIDJ010000173.1:0-3624 GCA_047634195.1 Flavobacteriales bacterium | reverse complement strand
TTCGGTATTAAGTGCCTTCTCTATGAATGTCTTTATCAAAGGGGTTAATGCTGCGTTCTCACCACCTAAATGGTGGCTTTGCATCAGTTTACTAATTGCCTCTCTTTCAAATGCTTCAACGTCAAATGAATCTGGTTTTTCTGTCTTTTTCATCATTTGTCAACTTTTATTTTTTTGACATACTTTTCTGAACATACTCACTAATTACTTTTTACTTACTAATTATACCTTAAATCTTTTCAAACCTTATAACTTTCAAACCATATTACTCATCATAATTAGATAATTTTGCACCATGTTAAATTTCTTAGAAAAAGATACCATTTGTGCCATTTCTACCGCTCCGGGCGTAGGAGGAATTGCTGTTATTCGAGTTTCGGGTCATCAATGTTTTGAGTTGATAA
Source organism: Flavobacteriales bacterium (assembly GCA_047634195.1). Lineage (GTDB taxonomy): Bacteria > Bacteroidota > Bacteroidia > Flavobacteriales_D > Luteibaculaceae > JBLIDJ01. Next base: position 3,220 of record JBLIDJ010000173.1, on the reverse strand, counting down.
ACCACAGTTTCAAAAAAAACTTAGCAGTCGTTGAAAGTCACACAGTGCATTTCGGTCATTTTTATGGAGACAACAAACAACTAATAGACGAAGTAGTTATTGCCGTTTTCAAAGGGCCAAACTCATTTACGGGAGAAGATGTTGCCGAAATCTCCTGTCATGGTTCTAGCTTTATTCAACAAGAAATACTAACCCGATTAATGAGTTCGGGTTGTAGACTGGCAGAACCTGGCGAATACACCATGCGTGCGTTTATGAACAAACGCATGGATTTGGTACAAGCCGAAGCAGTGGCCGATTTAATAGCCGCATCGTCTGCCAAATCGCATGAAATAGCCATGCAACAAATGCGGGGTGGTTTCTCTAAAGAAATTTCGGAACTCCGTCAACAGCTTATCAATTTTGCTTCGCTTATTGAGTTAGAACTCGATTTTAGTGAAGAAGATGTCGAATTTGCCGACCGTACGCAACTACAAAGCTTAATTAACCTCTTGCACAAATCGGTTTCACGCCTAGTAGATTCATTCCGCGTAGGTAATGTGCTTAAGAATGGGATTCCGGTAGCCATCATTGGCGCACCCAATGTTGGTAAATCTACCTTACTCAATGCCTTGTTAAACGAAGAGCGCGCCATAGTTTCGGAAATAGCAGGAACAACACGCGACACCGTAGAAGACGAAATAATCTTAGCAGGTACATCCTTCCGATTTATTGATACAGCAGGTATTCGCGCTACCCAAGATACCATAGAAAGCATAGGCATTGGACGTTCGTACGAAAAAGCCAAAATAGCTTCCGTCGTATTGCTTTTGTTTGATTTGAAAAACGACAGCCTCGATTTTATCACCGAAAAAATTGCAGACTTTAAAGTAGTGTTAAACCAGCCTGACAAAAAATTAATCTTACTGTTCAACAAAGTAGATGCAGCACAGCCAGAAATACTCGCTGCTTGCCAAAACAATTGGCAAGATGGGATTTACATCAGTGCCAAACAGAAAGACATTTCGCCACTAACCAATGCCTTAACTGAATTTGTGACAAAAGGCTTGTTGAGCGAAACAGAAAATGTGGTGAGCAACGCCCGACACCATGAAGCTTTACTGAAAACACTTAATGCCTTAAATGATGTAAACACCGCCATGGAAAGCAAAATTAGCGGAGACTTTTTGGCCATAGACATACGTCAAGCATTACACTACTTGGGTACTATCACTGGTGAAATAACCACTGATGATTTGCTGGGGAATATTTTTAGTAAGTTTTGCATTGGGAAGTAGGGATTAGTCATTAGTCAAAAAAATGATTATTTCTTGAAACATTTGAGCTATTCGAAAGGATACTCCAAGACTCTTGTTTTGAAAACAAGGACTAAAAATTTCGGAAAAGACTATTTTATCTTTAGCTCCCCATACCAACTCACAATTCCTGTTAATCCACTTGCAACTCCTCTAAGCTGAACAATTTTGTGTTTAATAAATCGTGATCGATATTACCAATAGCGCCTTCTATCTTTCCGCGCTCCGATCTTTGCCATATCGTCCAACCTTTGTTTGACCAAGTTGCAGGAACCCTTGGAGTGTCTACCCCATACTCTGCCAACCACAACTTGTATTTGCTAAATGTACTGTCTTTTAAATAAGCATTTGCAAACGGATTGTTGGTATAAATGATTGGCTGAACACCTAATTCCCGCTCAACTTCGTTCAACCAAGTGATTACATTCTTTTGAAATGTAACAACATCAACCTTAACCCCTTTTGGAATACTTCCTTGTTCCAAATCTATCATGGGAGGCATGTCTCCAGGATTAAGTTTTCCTACCGCCTCTAAAAATATTTTTACCTGAGGCTCTGCCTTACTTCCTACCATGTAAAAATGATAGGCTCCTGCTGCTAACCCAGCTGCTTGCGCATTTTTCCAGTTCATTTGAAATTTAGGGTCTTTAAATCCATGCCCTTGGGTAGCTTTCGAATAAGAAAAATTAATTCCAGCACTTTTTATCTCTTCCCAGTTTATATCTCCCTGAAAATGCGACACATCAATACCTTTTACAACCAGCGATTCTTTTTTACTTGGCGCTACAGGCTCGTTTTGTGTTGCTTGCTTTTTTATTTTTTCATCTACCTGATTGGTCTTTATTTGTTCCCCAACATCATTTTTTGAAACAGAGTCTTGCTTGGTATAAAACCAATATAACACGCCAATCAATATCACCGCTATTACAACTATTTTCTTGCTCATAATACTGCTTTTTTAGTTATTTATTCCTCAGGTTTTAAACCCCGTAAATTAAATTTAAACAATTTATTAATCAACATTTTTACCCCATAAAAATACCCCAAAGGCAACACCAAAAACACGAGTAAAATATTGACCAAAGTATTAATTACCAGCACAACTAACTTCTTGCCTACCGCTTTCATATAAATTTTCAAGGCCTTAAAGTCTTCGCCTATTTTTGCACCTACTTTTTCAGTTTCCTCAATGGTTTTATCTTCTATGCGCTGAAAAATGTTTAAGTGATTTTTTCCTTTTGCTGTTTGCTTTTTTAGCTGTTCAGTAACCCTTTCTTTATTTTGCGATTCTATGCTGTCTTGCTTGGCAACAAACTGCTGGTGGGTTTCTGTTAATGTTTGATGAAGTTCACTACCTAAATCTAATTTGGAGTTGGTCGTTGCATAATTAATTACACTCACATACAAGGATAGACCCGGACACACTACCAACAAGACCAACAACCATTTAAAAGCAATAAGTTCATACTTTTTTAGAAACAGACCCGCGATGAGTAACACTCCTAACACCTTCAACACCATTGATTGTGATAGCGCAAGCATTAATAGTTGTAATAAAATAAGCATTCCAGAAATGGAGGCATAATGAAATAAGCTGTCAAAAATCGAAGCCAAACTTTCTGAAAAACTTCCTATTACTGGGATACCGCCTAATGAACCTAGTAAGATTTTTAATTCTACTATTAAACCTACACTTGCCATTACTTTTTCAGAAGCGCTAGTAACAAAGTCTTCAGAATGACTTTCTAAACCGCTAATTAATGACACGGCCAACAAAAAGAGGGCAATTCCTGCTATGAGTATTTTCTTTTTCAAATTCATCTTTGCCTTCTAAAGAGCTTAAATATCCAATTGTATACGTGATAAAACTAATAAATAAAACCGAATAAGCACTTCAACACATCCCTTTACTAGAAAGAACAACA
>JBLIDJ010000172.1:0-3667 GCA_047634195.1 Flavobacteriales bacterium | reverse complement strand
AAGCGACGACAGTAAACGGAGCGGAAATTACTATTCATTTGAAAGATGGAAAAGTATTGATTAACGATGCAGAAGTAGTAGTAGCAGATGTGGAAACTGATAATGGCGTTATTCACGCGGTTAACAATGTTATTATGCCTGCTTAATTTGGTTTACCTTTTTTAAGAAAAGCCTGCTTTTTGCAGGCTTTTTTTTTGAGTATTCTATAGGTAAGGAAGTCATACTGAGCTAAACTTATTCAACTAATATGTCTTTATATTGTAGATTCCAGAGGGTTTAACCACTTTATTTCATTAACCAGTGACCACTATTTTAAATATGCTAGCCAACTGTTTCACTGACAAACTAACCACCTCCTACTCTATAATTGAGCAACTTATATTAAAACTGCAAATATTCTTTATAAACAACTTTGTGTAATCACCGCCTTGCGGAACAAGATGGTAAAAGGCATCGGAATTTGCACTTGATAGCGCTGGATTTTCCAACCGCAGAACTTTAAAAGGAAGAGGTTACTTAAAAAGAAATTGAGCAGCGCACAACAAGAGCTATAAAAAATGCAGGCAAAGTTTGTGGATTAATGATAGTTTGTGTGCGGCATGTTTCATAGCCAAACCGTAGCCAATTAAAAAACTCGAACTAGAACTATCCATTACGGGTTTTAGATTTTATTTTTTCATAGCCTCTTCAACAGATTTCGCAGTATCCAAAACCGTTTTTTCTAGAGGAATCGGTTTCCAATTAAATGTTTTCATCGTTTCATTTACATCCCCATTGAACTCATTGCCAATAAACGGAAGCATTCCCTTTAAATCACTTAAGAACATGGCTAAAAATTTCAACAAGAAATTAGGTGCAAGTTTTGTGCTTACCTTATCATAACCATTTGATTTCAAAATTTGAGCAAGTTCCCTTACTTCATGTGCTTTTTCTGTGGCTACAATGAATCGTTTACCATTTGCATTATCATTTTCTAATGCTTGTACATGAATTTTAGCAACGTCCCTTACATCGGAAATATTAATTGAAAACTCTGGTAACATTTGCATTTTACCTGTAATTAGGTTTTTAAACATAGCCATGGATTCTCCTGAAATATTTCCCGAAAGTGTTGGGCCATAAATAGGTCCAGGATTAACCACGACCAATTCAAGCTTGGCCTCTCCTTTTTGTTCCTCTATAAAATCCCATGCACTTTTTTCAGCAAGAGTTTTACTTTTCAAATATGCTGACGCGTTCTTAGCATTAACATTTGTCCAACTGTTAGGATTGATATTCACAGTACCCTTTGCATTAACCAACATGGCAACCATCGAAGAAGTAAGCACCAACCTTTTAATCCCAGCTTTTTTTGCCGCAATTAACGCGCGTTTTGTTCCTTCAACAGCAGGTCTAATTAATTCATTTTCATCTTTTGGCTCTTTTGAAACAAATGGTGAAGCTACATGTAAGACATAGTCACACCCCTCCATTGCGCTATCCCATCCTTTATCTTCTAAAAGGTCTAATACACAATATTCTAGATTTCCTTTTGGATCAATTATGGTATTAATCCCCTTCGTTACTTCAGTTGTTTTAGATAAATTTCTTACTGAACCCTTAACAGCATATCCATTTTTTAATAATTCGGCAGCACAATGTTGTCCTACATACCCCGAAATACCTGTTATAAGTACCTTTTTCATTTTATTACTTTTGTTTTGCAATTAATATTTAACAAATGTTAATATGAAAACAAATTTCCGCTGCATATGTTTAATCATCTCAGCCATCGATATTGTAGGAGATAAATGGACCTTGGTAATAATTAAGCAAATGCTTTTAGAGGGAAAGAAAACCTTTAAAGATTTTACGGAAAGTGATGAATCTATCGCCACCAATATATTGTCTTCACGACTTAAAATGCTAGAAGAGTTTAAGTTGATAAGTAAGGTAAAACTCCTCAATAATGAAAAGACAAACATTTATCTTTTAACAGAAAATGGGCTTGGGTTAATACCAACTATTGTAGAATTAACACTTTGGAGTGATAAAAATCTACGTGGATTTCATCCAGGTTTGTATGCTGATGGGCGCTTAAAAATGATACACAAAGAAAAGGAAGTATTCATCAAGACCCTTGCAGAAAATTACAAAACAGAAAATTGGCCAGAGCAATACAAGCAATACAGTTAAAAAGACAGCTAAACAACCTGTTTTTATGCGCTACTGATTTTTACATAAACTAGTTTAGAGAAATGATGGAAAAAGATTTTGATTTTGGGTTTGACTTTGGGAAAGGTTTTATGTTCAGCAAACACATTCCAAAAGAAGTAAGCCATTTTGATCGTGTATTTGACATTTTCAAAGAACTACTCACCCACACTTCTGGAGACATTGATGAAGCATTAGAATGGCTAGATGCCCTGGATAAAGAATACAACATATTCAGTGCAGAATATACTCAAGAAGATTTTGTGGAAGATCTCAAAAAACGAGATTATATCAAAGAGGAAAAAGATCCAAAGGAGGGTAAACCAGGAGCTGGAAAAGGCAAGAAAATATTAACAGCCAAGATGGAGTCTGCATTGCGTAAGTATGCATTAGATCAAATTTTTGGAAAGTTAAAAAATAGCGGTGCAGGAAATCACCGAACATCAAAAGTAGGAGCTGGAGATGAACGTGATGGCGAAAATAGATCTTTTCAGTATGGGGATGACTTAGGTATGGTTGACATGACTGAAAGTTTAAAAAATGCACAAATAAACAATGGAATTTCAGACTTAAGACTAACCGAAAATGACTTAATTGTAGAACAAACTAAACACAAAGCACAGATGAGCACGGTGCTAATGATTGATATTTCTCACTCAATGATTTTGTACGGTGAAGACCGTATTACACCGGCAAAAAAAGTTGCAATGGCTTTGGTTGAATTAATCAAACGCAAATACCCTAAGGATTCCATCGATATTATAGTTTTTGGAAATGAAGCATGGCCAATTAAAATTAAAGATCTACCTTACTTACAAGTAGGACCTTATCATACAAATACCGTTGCTGGACTTGAATTAGCAATGGATATTCTTCGTAGAAAGCGAAATACCAACAAGCAAATTTTTATGATTACCGATGGGAAGCCAAGTTGTGTCAAATTGCCTTCGGGAGAATTTTACAAGAACAGCAACGGCTTAGATCAAATGATCGTTAAAAAATGTCTGAACAAAGCTGCACAAGCTCGAAAATTGAAAATACCAATCACCACTTTCATGATTGCAACAGATCCATACTTACAACAGTTTGTGGATATGTTTACAGCGCAAAACAATGGAAAATCTTTCTTGACAGGACTGACAGGCTTAGGAGAAATGATTTTTGAAGATTACGAAAAAAACAGAATTAAAAGACTTTAAATACACTACATGAAAAAAGAGATCACATTTCAAGAATTGAAAGATTCAGGATATAAAGACAAAACAATTAGCGCAGAAATTCAAGCTAATTTAATTACCAGAATAAAAGCAAAAAAACCTGTTTTTGAGGGCTTATGGGGTTACGAAGACACTGTTGTGCCTCAACTTAAAAAAGCAATTCTGGCAGGACATCACATTAATCTGTTAGGATTACGAGGTCAAGCGAAAACTAAAATAGCAAGAAGCATGGTTGATTTGTTGGATGAATTTATGCC
>JBLIDJ010000171.1:0-3712 GCA_047634195.1 Flavobacteriales bacterium | reverse complement strand
ACCCATGCCTGTTTGGTTAATAACCACGGCTGCCTTTAGTATCTCATCTTCTTCGAGTAGCATGGTAAAACCACCAAACGAAGTGAACTCATTTAGGGCGTAGTTAATTGCTTTTTCGATATCTGCTTTTGGGTCACCGTACTCTTCAAGACTAGTGAACAAGAAGTCCACTAATGTATCTTTTTCTATCTGTGTTGGTTTGTTGTCTTTATCAAAAATTTTTGTTTTCAGCATACCATGTTTTGTTTTAGTTTGATGTTAATCAAAGGAACAACTAAGTCAACCTTTATTGTCTCTATTCGTGAATGCCTTGATTAGGCTATGATTTTTGTGGAATTTGCAAGGTAATGGTTTTTATTGCGGTAGCCGCGTAAATGCTCGGATTTTGCATTAATCTTGGTTTGATTACCTACAGTTTAAACTATGAACTTGGGAAATGCCAGGCTAATAAGTACCAGTAATATTGCAAAACGGTTGTATTACTACTTTTTTAAGGTATTCATTCATCTTACATATTTTCCATAATTTTATTTTCCGAATATGAGCGCTAATAATTATGATAAAATTTGTTTCAATGTATTTTATCTTTTGTTAGCAGTATTTTATTTTTCATGAATTTTTTATGATCATAACACTTCCTTGCCAGTCAGGTAATTCAATGATAGATTCTGGAATTGACCCAATAAATTCATTGATGGCTTTTGGTATGCCATCCCAATTATGATTGTAGTCATGCACAATGATGACACCTCCTTTATTTAATTTGCTGTAGAAAAAATTTAAAGCCTTAATGGTTGGTGCATATAAATCTGCATCGATGTTAACCAGTGCAAATATTTCGGATTCCAAACCTTCTGTGGTGTCAGGAAAAAAACCTGATTTAAAGCGGAGGTTCTCATTTCCATTTATGTACTCCTTAACCTTATTGACGGTTGTGTCGGAAAACATTTCTGTTGAAAATCTATCATCAGTCTGATTTTCCTGAGCGAGATCTTCTTTTGGAAACCCTTTGAATGTATCAAATAAATAGAAGACTCTGCTGTTATCCATATGGTGTATTGCTCTTGCTGTTTCTCCTTGGTGCACGCCAAGTTCAGCAAAAGCCCCATTGATCTTATTTTTTTTCAATTGCTCTACCTGAAACCACAAATTATAAAACCGAACTTTATCTTGATAATTTCGCTCTATTTTGAGCAGTTTTTTTGAAATTAAGTTGTTAGTCACCGCTGTTTCCCATACATATGGCTTACTTATTTTATAGGACCAAAATGTTTCTACGTATTTAAACCCCAAAAAAAGTAAAGTTATTACCAATATGATGCTTGTCGTTTGAGGAATTGAGATATGTAAAAGGAGAAGATTCATGTGCATTTAAATCATTAAATATATGATTTATGATAACGTAAACCACACGACAGAGTATTGCGCCAGCGGGAATTAGTGAAAAACATAAACCCTGAACGAGGACCACCTATAGGAATACTAACTACAAACTGATTTTTGGAACTAATGGAACATTTTTACCGACATAACGATGGACGGGAGCAGAATACTATTGCCTATGCAGAAATATTTTACTGTAAAACATACTTATACCATGTGAATACCTTCATGTGTTATCAAATAAGGGATACATTCATTGGAAATATGGAAGTAAACAAAAGCTGCAATGTTGAAAAATCAATCAAAAGCAACACAACATTTTATTAAAACCCGCCGCATTGAGCGCAGCCGAAATGCATAGACTGGTGTTACCGAGGAAGAAGTTCAACATCAAGCATACTTCGACAAAAAAATGTTCAGTACAAGTAGCTTCGACGTCGCTCAGTACAAGTTCTTCGACTCAGCTCAGTACAGGTGATGAACTGCGGCCTTACAGCCTGTGCCGATGACAGGAGGTGCACCTTATTACTGCTTAATTGTTGTACCCTTTTTTTTCCTTTATATCCCAAACTCTTGCTTTCATGTAAAAATATCAAGCTCTCATGATATTTTTTCAAAATTCAACTTTGAATTGTCCAATGATATGGAATAATACGATTAGGTAATTCTACCTGTTTTTAAAAGCACGTATTTCTAACCTAGGAAAATCTTCAGTATCATAATACATTTATCGTGTAATCAAAAACAAATTATTCGATTGAGTAGCTACTATCTTTTTTTGATTACAGAGGCGGTATCTGAAAAGCCTGTTTTAAATAGAGTAGGATATTATAAAAAAATATAAAATGATACAAATTTCAGGAAAAGTAAAAGAAGATGGGGTATCATCTAGTAATCACTATACATCAACAAAGGTTGCAACAGGTGTTTATGCGATAACATTTACAACCCCACTTGACAGTGCGCCAACAGTTCTTTTAACTACTAATACAGAAGATTACGAGGCTTCGAGTTTTTATGTGGTTGGGGCGTCCGTAAAAGATGTTTTAAATACAGGATTTACAGTTAATATTGCAAATTTTAATAATCCAGCAACGGACTCAGGATTCAATTTCCTAGCTATAGTATAATAACCTTTATAGACAAAGTGATTTTTGACTAAATCGCTTTGTCTTTTTATATAAAATGTCAAGACGTAATATTTAACAATATTTCATGTTGTTTTTTATTGGGCATTACATTTAGGATATGAAAAGGGGTGGTTTCAAAGCACAAACTTTCGGTCAAGCACAAAATATAATGTGAACCAAAAGCCTTTATCTTAGTTTTAATTCGCCTGTTTTTCGTATACATTGTTGGCGTATCCTTGTTTTTCAAGTCTATATGCCAAATTTAAATTAATCGATAATGATTTCATAAAATCACCTTCAAGAGTAAAGCTTATAGTATAAAAATTAAATCCTCTCCCGAGGCTCAAGATCTGTGGAATCTGAGAACAAAGAAAAAAATTACTTCGCTTTTCAATATTTACCTCCAAAACTACAGTTGACAATTATTTATGTGTCTTAACACCTTGTGAATTGGATCAGTTTTGTTGGTATGTAATGGTAAAAACAGTGTCCATCAACATTCTTTGAAACTAATCATAGCATTCGAGTGACTAATTCATTAGTGGTTGGTTACCTAAGAACTTATTAATCAATTTAAACCTGTTAACCATTACATAACAATTTTGAAACAAAAGAACCTTTCCTGAAAAAATACATGCTTTTATGATAATACTAACTTTTAATTGAGTTAATGTTTGGGTCTTAGTTTTGTAAAAAAATTAAAACAAATATCATGAAAAAGAAATTTTACTCAATTGGTCTTCTAGCCTTAGCCCTTATTTTTAGTGCTAGAATTAATGCTCAAGATGTTCGATTGGAAAGGTTAGGAGGTTATTCATCAGGTGTTTTTGATGAAGGAGCTGCAGAAATTGTAAGTTATGACAAAGGTGGTGAGAAACTTTACTTTGTAAACGCAGACGCAGGAACTGTTAGTATTTTAGATATTTCTGATGCGTCTAATCCTGTATTAGAATCTACCATTGACGTTGCTTCAGACGTACCTAATACAGGTGGTTTGAACGCTGTTGCTGCTGGTCCTAATTTCTTTGCAGTTGCCGTTGAACACGATGATAGGCAAGCTAATGGATACATCGCTTTTTACGAACTAGACGGAACATTCATCACTTCAGTTGATGCTGGAGCACTTCCTGATAATATTCAGGTATCTCCTGATGGAAAATATGTTGTGTCTGCGAACGAAGGTGAACCAAATGATGATT
>JBLIDJ010000170.1:0-3728 GCA_047634195.1 Flavobacteriales bacterium | reverse complement strand
AAAGTAAAAACCTTTCGAGCTTTCAAGAAAGTTTGTTGTCGTATGGTTTGTCTGTTAGGGAAACGAGCACCGAGGAAGAGTTTATTTTTTTAGAAAACAAAGATTGGAAGTAAAAACAATGGAAAGAGTTGAAGCCTAGTTCGAATACTCTGCATGAAATGTTCAATAAGCTGCGAAGAAAAAGTAATCAACACCATTCTCTACCTATCTCATGATCTTTGTTTGATAGCCGCAGGAAAAAGCAGCTTATGCAATACCATACCCTTGAAGTATTTACACGAATTGGGTTGGGGAAAAGGTAACGAGTTAGTCGTACAAATGAATAAGAAAAACAGGAGACTTATGGTAGAAGAAGTTCCTGAAGAACAGGAGAACAATAGCACAATAAGCATCTCTGTTTCGCCTTAAGTGAAGTTGATAAATAGCTACCATAATAGCAATAACTAGCACAACACATGACAAATTGCTACTATGGTAGCATTTGCTATGTTGTTTCCTTGTCTTCGAATGCTACATGTAAGGATATTTATGGAGAATACGGAGATCAAAAATCACCTAAAGAAATAATGATGCTTTGATCAAAAAACATCCTAACCTTAAGGAAACAGGAGAAGATTACTCAGAAATAATTGTCTGAGAGATTTGGAGTAGCTTACGCTAGTATTCGGAAAGAGGAATCCCGGTAATTATGATCATTTTGAACTTAAATAATGATTTACCAACACTTTGTATTTCTGCAAACACTAAAAACAACAACATGAGAATACTACTTTTAATATTAATTACAGCATTTTTAACCACATCTACTTATTCGCAATCATTTCCTGAAAAAGAACTGCTAAAAAGCCTCAAAGCAGACCGATTAGAAATGGATAAAGGAAATGAAGATGGAGTTTTCAAAGCAAGAAATAAGAAAACTAAAAAATGGGGTATGTTTCAGTGGATGTTTGAAGGTGTACAAACAAAAGAATTAATTCCTATGCATTATGATAGTTTAAGAAACATACCTTTTAATGGTGCTTTTTCAGCCGTTTATAATAATGGTAAAATCGGATTTTATTTATCGGAATGGTCTTATGCAGAAAAAGCGAGACAATCAGTACCATGTATTTACGAGGACTATCAACGATACAATAATAATGGAACAACGTATCTAGCTGCTGTGAAAGAAGGAAAATGGGGTTGGGTAGATTGGCTGACAGGTGATGAAAAATCAAATTTTGCGGCAAAAACTAAAGATGACCTTCCTTATATTAATTACGTTCAAAAATCTTGGGTAGATGAATAAGTGAACTACGACTCTGTCATTACCTATCATTTCAACAGAAACAACATCTTCTTGCACTGCTGGCGTCGAACTCTGTTCAGTGTTTTGCCCCGCAAAATAAAAAAGCTACATACTGCAAGGAGTCAGCGACAAGTGTGAAGACCATTCGCGCAAGGTTTTAGCGTATTACTATGTTTTGTAAAAGAATATTACCTGAGAGTTAAATAATGAAATCAGGTTTTGCTGCAGCAGTAGAAATGATAAGCTAAACATTTTCAGCGGTCGCTGAACCTACTATGCCTTGAAAAACAGGCAACGTTAGCGGTTTGTTTAGAAAGTCGTGAATGAGGTTATGATATTTATTTTTTTCTTGAATGTAAGGATGCTTGTCACTGGTGAGCATAATTATTTTGAAATGTTGTTTTAGTTCACTACTCAGTCTGTCATACATACTTAAGAAATCCCAACCATCAAGCTCGGGCATTTGAATATCAAGTAGTATTATGCCTTTTAAGTTCCTATCAATATTTTTTTGTGTTTGATCCAAGTACCTTAAGGCAGTTGCAACATTGTTGAACACTTTTATTTCTGAATCTTTCAAGCCAAGTTTGCTTAATACCATTTTATCAAAGAAGTTTACCACTTCGTCGTCGTCTATTAATATTACTTGGTTTACATTCATATCTATTAATTTATGTTTAATTACTTGCTATAAAAAATATATAATCAATTAGTTTTTAAACAACTGAAATCAATACGTTAAATATTTGATTAATTAAAACTGAAATTTGAATGTTAGGTGTATTTAATGACTATTTTTCACAAAAATAGTTAGCCTATGAGGGTATTAATAGTTGAGAAGGATGAGATTACGGCAAACTATTTGTCTAACATTGTGCATTGTGCTGACCATGAAGTTGTTGGTGTTGCAAAACTTATTTCTGAAGCAAATATACTGTTAAAACAAAACGTAGATGTTGTTTTTTTAGCCATCAACTTAGAAGGCAAAGATAGTGGAATTGATTTGGCTACCATTTTGAATAAAAGCCAAATTCCATTTATTTATATCACCAGTAATATAGATGCAGGTATTATAGCGGAAGCAGTAAGCACCAATCCTTCAGGATATTTTACAAAACCAGTTAATCAGCGCGACATTATTGTGGCATTAGCATTAATAGCTTCGCGGGTTACATTAGCTATCACTGATATTATTTTTAAAACGGTACAGGGTGAAAATAAAATTCCATTAAAAGATGTATTGTACATCACGTCAGACAATGTTCATATTCAATTACACACTCACCTTGAAAAATACACGCAACGATGTACACTAAAGTCATTTGAGTTATTAAACCAAGCAAAAAACTTGGTTCGTATTCATCGGTCGTATATTGTTAACGTAAATAAGATTAGTAAAATAGAGAACGGTTTTGCGATAATAAACAAGATGAAAATTCCAATTGCTAGAGCACATAAAAAAAGTATGGAAACGTATTTTTTAACTAGAACATAACCCCCTCCCTTTACTACAAAAACAACTGTTGACAACAATGAAACACACCACTCACAACTAGTTTAGGCTAATCACTACAGATTTCAATTTTTTGGTGGTTTTAATGGTTTCTTTGACGAAGTGTACAGATACACCGACAACTAGAAACCCTAGAATTATAAATTATTATGAAAGCACCAAAACTCATCTCATTTTTTACTGGCATCCTTTTTTCATGCGCGTTGTTTGCTCAAACATCCGACCTAGGATTTAGTTTCCAAGGATACGGCATAGATCCTGACGGAAAAGCGTTGGCAAACACAGAAATTATCGTACAATTTACTTTAAGTAAAGCGGGTGCTACGTTTACCGAAGAGCATGAGTTAACCACCGATGTTTTTGGTGTTTTTACTGCCGTAATCGGATCTTCGACTGTTGGGGAAAAAGGAAATTTTGCTAAATTAAATTTCACCGATTTAAGTACTCTCGAATTGTTTACGCTAAAGGTAGAAGTGAAAAAAAAAGCAAATGGTTCATATACCATAATTAGCAATGAAACATTAAAAGCAGTGCCCTATGCACGTGCAGCTGCCAACGGCAACCCAGTTGGAACCATTTTAATTTTTGCAGGCGATTTAGGCAATGTACCCACAGGATGGTTGCCATGCAACGGTAAACAAATTTCTAAAGTGGATTACTCACAATTATACACCGCTATTGGCGATGCTTGGGGAACACCAAATGCTACGAGTTTTAACGTACCCGATTTAAGAGGGATGTTTTTAAGAGGTGTTGACGCAGGTGCTGGTGTTGACCCAGAGGCTGGCGGAAGAACGGCAGCTAATGGCAACGGTAACACAGGCGACTTAGTGGGTACCATACAAGGCAATGAGGTACAAGGACACGGCCACACCATTGAAGACCCTGGGCATAATCATACTAATGGAGACTTTAAACTAATATTGG
>JBLIDJ010000169.1:0-3764 GCA_047634195.1 Flavobacteriales bacterium | reverse complement strand
GGAAAACGGAAGTGTATTTTCCCGTGAACTAAACACATAATTTTTTGAAGCTTAAAAAAAAGGAATCCTCAGGTTCCTTTTTTTATTGATTAATTTCGCAAAAAATATTTGAAGATGAATCACACACGAATATTAAGAACACTGGCCGTATTAGAAGGAATAAGTTACTTGCTTTTATTAGGTATTTGCATGCCTCTTAAATACCTATTTGACTATGATGACCTTACTCCTCCTGTGGGTATGGCACATGGCGTATTGTTTGTGAGCTATTGTGTGTGGGTGCTAATTGTTGGGTATCAAAAAAAATGGAGCTTTAAGATTGTTTTTTTGTCGGGAATTGCTTCACTGCTGCCCTTCGGTACTTTTGTAGCCGACAAACGTTGGTTTAGAAATTAAGATCACTTTTTATTGATTCAAAAAAATATACATGAAAATATTTATCGTTGACAATTTCGATTCGTTCACGTATAATTTAGTTCATTACTTGGAAGACCTTGGTGCCGAAGTAATTGTACAGCGCAACAATCAACTCGATTTTTCAATGATAGCTTCGTGTGATGCTATCGTTTTGTCGCCTGGCCCTGGGTTGCCTGATAACGCTGGCGATTTAAAAAAAGTTATTACCCACTTTCAAAATGACAAACCCATACTAGGTGTTTGCCTTGGCCATCAAGCAATAGGCGAAGTATTTGGTGGTCAACTAGTGAATTTAAGTAAAGTACATCACGGAGTAAAAGGTAAAATAACTGTTGAGCCAGATGCGCTTTTCACCGATCTCCCCCAAACATTCAAAGTAGGGCGCTATCATTCTTGGGTAGTAGACAAATCATTGCCTGATGCTTTAATACCAACTTCCGTTGATGAAAATGGTGAGATAATGTCCATGAAACATAAAACTAAAAACATTGTTGGCATCCAGTTTCATCCCGAATCTATCTTAACATCTAACGGAAAAACCATCTTAAAAAACTGGCTGGAGTTTTATGTTCCTAAAAAGTAATCTTGAACAATAGGTTAGCTTAACTGTAAACAATTTGCTATTATCGTGCTTTAATACTGAAATTAACATCATGAATAAAGCTTTTATTTTTTGCTTAGCCTGTTTATTCTTGACCCTTTCTGTAAAGAGTCAAACAGATAATAACGCTGCAACAATTGTCATAGAAGCTACTATTGTTGATAGTAAAACCAAAGAACCAATACCATACGCTACCATAGTCAGCCCGAAGAACAACAAAGGAACGATGACCAATCTGGAAGGATATTTTGTTTTTCCTGGTCTAGCTCCACAAGATTCATTGTGGATTTCATATGTAGGATATGGCCGAATAACTATAAACGTTGACTCCATTGATAAAACAATAGAATTAGTCTCGAAAACAGAAATACTTAGGGAAGCTCATATATTTTACAAGACCCCATTTTTATACGATTTAATTGCGAAGAGCAAAAAAACGATCAGTCGTGAATCGCTAAAAGCTAAAACTTATTTTGAATTGCAAACTAAAGTAAATGACAAACAAGTTGAATTGTTAGAATGTTACTTCAATGGTACTTTCAGAGGATATGATGTAAAGGATTTACGCTTAAAAAATGGTAGAATTGCACTTTCAGAAGCTGAAGGTTCCGTATTTATATCAATAGAAACTTCCAAAGTACTAAATATGCATAAGGTGTTTTGGCAAAATGAGTATTTTCCAGAGAGCCCTTTTGAATTGAGGTCTAAAAAATTAAAGAAGGCATATAATCTCAAAATGGCCTCCACATTTATTAATGAAAAAACTGGGGCAAACTATTATATTATTGAATTTAGGCCAAAGAAAAATCCCGACAACTATTTTGAAGGAGAAGCATGGATAGATGCCAAAACAGGTAACATATTAAAAATAGATTACCGTATTAAAAACGCAGTTAACCATCCTTTTTTACCTATAAAATCGACTGACACGTTGTTGCATGTTGATATGGAAATATCAAAAACATTTATTGAAAAAGGAGGCTATATGTATGTAAATAATATTGACTTTAAATATGACCTTCGATATAAAAATGAATTAGGATTAGCCTATGATGTATCTAGCTTCGCTGTATTGAATGCTTACGATTACAAGCAATTATTTGACATCCCCATTTTCGAAACTCTTGAAGGTGCGGGGGATTACGTTCTCATTAAATCTATGCCATATAACGATTTCTTTTGGCAAAACATTGATGAATTTAGGTTGAATGATAGGAGGAATAAAAATGAAATATTCAGAAGACTATATGCCAAGTATGACACTAAAGATATAGCTAATTATCCGCCAACAGCACAAAGCTTTTTTTTAGATCCAATATATGTTTCTTGGAGTGAAAATAGATTTATGAGCACTCAAAAACTTTTTAGAGGATATCGTTACAAACCACCAAATGGTGAGCCATGGGACATGATGAATATTGAGATTCAATTTTATTTAGATGTGAATAAAATAAATGGAAAAATAAGTCACATTTCTAAAGTAATGTACGATCCTTTCGAAAGCTTTTATCATTATCCGCTTGATAAAGATTTCATGTTGTTTTTAAATATTTATATGGATTTATTGGAAATAGAGCGACGTAAATTTGATGCAGAAGCGAATCAATTAACAGAAATCATTTTTATCCAAGAGCTTTATAAGAAGCAAATAGTGAAAAATGAAGCCTTACGTCAAAAATACTTCAGAGAAACCGACCGGGGCAACAATACTGAGCAACTAAAACTATGGAGCGAATATACCCTACAAGAATTGGGAGTTGATAATTGGGCGATATTTGAAAATTTCGAGGTGAAATAATTCAACTCATTCTTTAACAAATTCCTTATTTAATTCTAAGTTTCATCAATTCCTGGTCACCAATAAAAGCTTTTAATTCGTCATTGATGGCTACTTGTGAAACTCCTGCAGGAGTTCCAGTGAATATCAAATCGCCTATTTTTAACGTGAAAAACTTCGACACGTATGCAATGATCTGATTGATATTAAAAATCATGTCTTTGCTATTTCCTTTCTGCACCTCTACTCCATTTTTTTGAAGACTAAAAGGAATGTTGTTGACATCTTCTAGCGCTTCAACAGAGATGAATTTCTGGCTAACTGGCGCACTATGATCAAATGCTTTTGCCATTTCCCATGGTAAGCCTTTTTCCTTGCATTCGGTTTGTAAATCTCGTGCGGTAAAATCTATCCCTACTCCTATTTCACTGTAATATTTGTGTGCAAAACGTTCTTCAATGTTTTTCCCAAGTCGGTTGATGCGAACAACCAGTTCTACTTCATGATGCAAATCATTGGTGAAGTCTGGGATAAAAAACGGCATGTTTTTAGGGATTAAAGCCGTTTCTGGTTTTAAGAAAAAAACAGGTGCTGTAGGTACTGGATTGTTTAGCTCTTTTGCGTGTTCACTGTAATTACGCCCTATGCAAATAATTTTCATAACGTGTTTTTGTAATTAACTAGCAGACATCATTTTTAGCTTAATCTCTTTAAGCACTTGCTTGGTGTACAGCGGAAAATCGTTGTTCATAATCCAATGATAATACCCTGGTTCTTTGGTCAGCACATCAGCAACAGGCACCCCTTTGTGTTTACCAAAATTGAATACGGCTACTCCTTTACCATTAAAGGCTATGCGGCCAGCAAAATCGGCCAAATTACTTTTGCGTTGCGAGAATTTGTGCAAAAACTTCACGTCGTTTTCTATTTCATCGCTATACTTTTCGAGTTGCGCTTCTAGTATCTCAA
>JBLIDJ010000168.1:0-3837 GCA_047634195.1 Flavobacteriales bacterium | reverse complement strand
TATGGGAAGTAATGGGGAATCAGTTTGCGGAAGTGCATAAGTGGTCAAGCAACTTTAAAGACTCAAAACCGGGAGGTTCCAGCAAATTTGAAGGCATCAGTTATTCATTCCGAGAAACAATAACCGATCGAGGAATTACCATTCAGGTACTGGATAATTTTGATTCAGGGAACTTCTTATTAAAGTACCATATTACAGAAGGTATGCCTCAAATAGCAAAGTCAGCATATTCTTCATGGTCACTGGAAGCCATTAGTTCACAGAAGACTTTAGTTGTAATGGACTTTAATCTCGAGCCTAAAATTCCGTTGAATGAAGAAATGAAATCCAACATTGAAAGTGGTTTAAAAAGTTCTGCAATGCAAATAGCCGAAGAATTGAAATACTATTTGGAAAAGGGAAAACCACATCCAACTAAAGCAAATCAATTAACAAGAAAAAATAGTAGCAAGCAATCCAATAAAAACACAGAAATCATGAAATCAACAAAAGAAATATCTGCCAAATTCCCGTTCGAATCAAAATATATTGAAGTTAAAGGAAGTAAGATGCACTACATTGATGAAGGTGAGGGAGATCCGATTCTGTTTTTGCATGGTAACCCGACCTCGTCTTACTTATGGAGAAACATTGTACCTTATATGAGTGATAAGGGAAGGTGCATTGCGGTTGATTTAATCGGGATGGGCAAGTCTGACCAACCAGACATTGAATATGGGTATACCGATGCAGCGGCATATTTAGAGGCCTTTATTGATAGCCTTGGATTAAAAAACGTAACGCTTGTTCTTCATGATTGGGGTGCTATACTGGGGTTTGACTATGCCAATAAGCACAGCGTAAATATTAAGGCAATAGCCTTCATGGAGGCTGCAATTCAACCTGTAAATTGGGAGGGTATGCCTAAGAAAATACGAATGGGTATTAAGATGATGAAAAGTCCAATTTTCGGACCGCTACTCGTAAAAAGAGGAAATTTGTTTATCAAGAAGATGTTACCAGATTTAATTATGAGAGATTTAACGAAAGAAGAAATAGCGGTTTATGCAGCACCATACCCGACCAGAAAAAGCAGGGAGGTTTTGCTGAGGTGGCCACAAGATGTACCAATGAATGAAAAACCGGCTCACGTGAATGCTGCAATGATGAGCTACAGTAGCTGGTTAAAAGAAAACAATTTGCCTAAGCTATGTTTGTATATTACACCTGGCGTTGGTTTTCAGTCTGTAGATAGAGTGGTGGTGGAAAATGAATTCAAAAATACTACAATGATTAATCTTGGCGAGGGAACTCATTTCTTACAAGAAGATTACCCTCATGAGATTGGTAGTGAACTTGCAAAATGGTATATTGAGATTAATAAATAACTACAGCCAACAATTAAGCAGTAATGAGTTGCACCTCGTTTCCTCGCCACAGGCCATAAGGTCACAGTTCATTACTTGTACTGAGCTATGTCGAAGTGACTTGCACTGAACGACGTCGAATTACTTGTACTGAGCTGCGTCGAAGTACTTGTACTGAGCTGCGTCGAAGTATGGTTGACGTTGAACTTCTTCCTCCGCACCAAAAGTCTAGGCATTTCGGCTGCGCTCAATGTGGCGGGTTTTAATAAAATGTTGTGTTGCTTTTGATTGATTTTTCAACATTGAAGCTGATGTTTACTTCCATATTTCCAAAGAGTCTATCACTTATTTGATAACACATGAAGGTATTCATATGGCATAGTATGTTCTACCCACACTACCGCGCGAACAGCCTCATTAAGTTAAGCAAAATCAGATTGTATCTTTCCTGTTTTTAGGTACTTTCGGTTTTTGTCTGTTTCTGTATTTATCCTTATAAACTTGATGTTTTCGGTTTGGTATTATCGGAACTAGGTGTTTTTTTAATAAATCTTTTAGTTCGGTCATTATGCCTTTGGAGTCTGTCTTAGAAAAAAAATAATGTTACAATTCGATCTTTTAAAAATCCATAAGAGAGATTATTGTTTACCCTATATTGATGTTTTGTTTTAGTGTTTTTGGATAATCCCTCGTTTAGTTCACCAACGATTAAACTTTGCACATTTGAAACAAATAAAGCAGCATAAAAATCTTGCAGAATACAATGCTTCGAGTATCCCGAAAAAGGTTCAACCTTTAATTTGTTTTTTAATTCATCGTAAAATGTTTCGATCCCCCATCTATGTGCGTATAAATCTTCGAAAATAGTGTTTGGAAATAAGTTCTGGTCTAGTAGTGATGACATCAGTATCTACGACTCACCATTTGACAGCAATATTCTCACAAGTGTCACATCCAAGGAGCTTTCTTTGGTCGATTGGGGTAAAATATAAAATAACTAAAAATACACGTCCATAACATTTTAGCTATTTAGCCAATCGTATCGTCTCGCTAAGTTTGATTTAGCAAGGCATCCTTGCTGTAAGTAAACTCTTTACGCACTTTACAAAACAAGCTCATTGGCTATCGGTATATACTTCCACTATGTTCATCATCGTCGAGTAATTGCAGATCATTTGAAAATACTCCGATTGTAAGCTAAGTTTTCATCCCTGATACTATCAAATGATACTATCATGAAACCTCCGTATGAGATTAACTTAAAAATACTTCAACGTTAGGTTTAAAGGAAGGATTACAAGTTTCTTACGAATAAAGGCAAATAAATAAACACACTGTGCAGATATCCTTGCCGTGACATATGTCCGCGTGCTGTGCAATATTTGAAACAAATTTCTGTTACACTAAAAATTTAAAAGATATAACAATGAAAAGACCAAACTATATTTTGCTAGTTATTTGCTTTTTAACAGTGAATTTAGCAAAGGCTCAAGAAGAAAAAGAATCTAAATTTAACATGTTCACTTATGGTGGGATAGGATATGGAATCATTGAAAATGACAAAGAACCTAATTACAACCTAAATAGTAATAGTGGAGAAATACTTTTGAACTATAAGCTAGGTCAAAGAATCGGAATTGCTACTGGAATTGGAATGAACGAATTGTCAGGTAATGGATTTAACGCTGTTGGCAATTTTTACCACGAAAGAACATTACTAAAAGTTCCTTTATTATTTACTATGGGTTCTAATTTGTCTGAAAAAGTTAGCGTATTAGTGAATTTTGGTTTTTACGGACAAAACATCGTTAAAGACACATATCAGTTTCTAGATAAAACTCACAAAGACGTTTATGATGGTTGGAATTTTGGCGCACAAACGGGAATTGGATTTGTATTTGAGCTGTTTGAAAATTTTAGTGCAGGAATAAATTATAATGCGCAGTCTGATTTTAGCAAATTTGAGTCAAATGATAATAGTGGAATAAATAACAAGCAGTCAATGAAAAACCTAAGCTCAGTAGGTGTTATGTTACTAGTTGAACTATAAAAACTGTGCACAATAATTAGGCGCTATTAAACTAATCTAGTGGTTTAACAGGCTCACAATGTCATACCTTGTTTGTTATGCGCCAGGTTGCACTCATCCTCTGGTGATACTAAGGTTTGATGTCTTTGGGAATTGAATAGATTTAGTGGTTTCTTACATAGCTTAATGGTGCATCAAATTATTTAATAATGTGTTTTATGCATAGCTACTCTGTGTGATAGCTAAGACCCAACTCTTTCATGAAAATGAATTTATCAGGAATACTTTTGCTGATTTATATGAATAAATAAACAAGCTGTTTTTCAATTTCTAACATAGCCTTTCGGAAGATGTTGAGGGTGAAAGGATATGCTATTCATGTAAAACAGCGCAAAGCCTTATGTTTTGAAACTAATTCCATTTGTAATGGGTTTTCTGGTGCATAGTCTAAGTTAATTACTG
>JBLIDJ010000167.1:0-3966 GCA_047634195.1 Flavobacteriales bacterium | reverse complement strand
CTGTTTAGATACTCCTTTGACGAGGATGTATGTGAAGGGTTGCCTTATTACTTTTATTTAACCGTATATTCCATGACTGGTAAAATTTTTCGGATAACTGACATTATCTATACAAAAAAAGCCTCCAAAAAGGAGGCTTTTAAAATGAAAATCAATATGTTATTTTATTGCTTCACAATGCGGATAGTACTTCCAGCACTGTTTTGCAGCATATAAATGCCAGATTGTATTTCGGATAATGAAATGGTGTTTATTCCTGAAACTAACTCAGCAGCAATTACTGTTCTGCCAGCCATATCTTTTATTTGATACATTCCAGCTGCGCTTGATGAATGCACTTGTACATTCAATTCACTTGATGCTGGATTAGGGAATACAGCAAAATCAATTTGATTATAGCGCGCTATGCTTACTGTATGGTCGTATGCTACTTCATTCGATTCATCGGACTCACAATCATTCCCATCTACGGCAACAGCAGTAAAAGTTTGGTCTGGTGTACGATCTGGTGAATATGAATCACCGGTGAAAACAACATTCCCGTCTCCATCTAACCAATTAACAATTTGCACAGGATTAGTAATTAAACTGTCTCCTTTTTGCTCAATTACAGGAGTGCTAGGTTTAGTTATAAACGTAATTACTTCATCGGTAGATGTAGCAGAACAATTTGTTAGAGGATCTGTATAGGTAACATTAAAAGTGCCATTATTGCTTACTTCAATAAGGTTTGTAGTTGAACTTCCAGCATCGTTCCAAACAATATCCGTTTCTGGTGTAGCTGTTAAGGTAATCACATCTCCTTCACAGACTGTATTATCAGGACTTACTGAAATAGTAGGAACCAAAGGAGCCGCTTTAAGTGTTACGGTAATTTCATTACTTTCTCCAGTACATCCTTCAGTTGTGCTCAACAATACTTTAAAGGTTGTCTCTTCAGTAATAGTTGTCGCATAAGTATCATTTGTGTTACCTATCGAAACATACGGATTAATTCCTTCAGCTTTTTCCCAGTCTGAAATTGTAGCAGTGTGTCCTGTTAAGGTCAAGGTAACGGTCTCATCAGGGCAAACGGCTGCTTTGTCTTCTGCGAGTGTTCCAACTACTGGACCATCTTTGACAAAGATTTTCACAGAATCTCTGGCGCTACACCCATTGCCATCTCTCACTGTAAATCTTAACTTATAGGTTTGATTTCCTATTGATGATTCAAACACTGGGGTAAGGCTTCCATTATCATCTAGATAATCATCATCTCCTGTCCATGAGTAATCTATGGGTGCTGTTCCGCCACTAAACGTAAGTGCAATTGGCAAGCTCACATCAGCGCAAACAGCAGTTGAATCTAACTCAATACCATCTAATAAAATTTGATCTATGCTTGGGTCAGCATTAACAGCTGTAGTAAAACTATCTACAGCACAACCTGAAGCATCTCCATCTGCATCATAAGCAATGATTCTCCAATAATATTTTGTGTTAGCAGGAATTGAACTAGGATGAACATAAGTAGTATCAAGTCCAACATCAATCCCATTGACTAAAGTTGTTGGAGGGTTATTTGTCCCCATATATATTTTGTATCCTGTTGGCAAGGAACCCGCTGCAGGTGGCGACCATGTCAAAGTGACATCATTAGTGCATATGTTTTGTTGATTATCTGTTGGTGTCTTATGCGTAGCACATTGCACGGGATTCCCTATTTCTACTAAATAATCTTCAACTTCTCCCCTTGATTGCGCACCACAAGAATTTGGCACATCATTTTGAGTCATTCTAATCCTCATTCTAGTTAACGTTGATGGAGCGTCTACTGGCACAGTAATATCACCTACGTGATCGGTTAAACTTGCACTTAATGGTATATCGAATTTCTCATCTTCATCTGAAAATATCTTGTCACCATTAAAATCAATCCATGCAGATACTAAGTAATTATAATTTTGAGGTGCATTAGCTCTAGTAACTGTTAAAGCATTGGTAGAACCTTGATCAAGCACGAATTTAACAGTTGTCGTATAATCATCATAACCATTACTACATCCAGTTGGATTTGAAATGCTTGTTAAATTAACATTGCTTATATAACCAAAAACACATCGTTGAGGAGCATCTGGAGTACCTGGAACAACTGATGCATCGCAGTAATCGTTAACTTCTACTGGCCCAATTTTTACAACATAGTCTTCTACTTCTCCAAATTGAACTCTTCCGCAAGGTAGTATTGGCTGTCCAGATGGTGTATCTGCGAAGCCATCTGTTAATCGAACTCTCAATCTAGTTACTGTTCCTAATGGTATGTCAGGTACTACAACTACACCATCGCTTCTAATTAGCCCTCCTGAGAGTGGGGTTCCAGCGTTATTAAGATCAAAACGTTCTTCTCCTCCACTAATGTTATCAAAAGTATTATCTCCATTAAAGTCTACCCAAACAGTAGTTTTAGGCCCGAAAATATCTCCTTCATGTGTTGAGGTAATTGAATATGCCATTCCAGGTTCCAAATAAATTGTATCACCTGTGTTCGTAAAATCGGTATACCCATTTTGTACTTGGCATGAAGCAGAATCAGAAGCATTTGCTAAATTAGAAATTTCCACCAGTCTTATCCTGCTGAGGCAACTGTCTATTCCTGCTGCAGGGCAATATTGCGCATTCATTTCAGCAATAGAAAACAACAAAATTATTGTTGCAAAAAAATATCTTTTCATAATTAGATAGTATAAAATAATAATTCCAAAAGTAATAAAGTTTTTTGGTTTAAGCTCTTACACTCATCCTTGTTTTATGTCTTTTAGTCGGATAAAAGGTCGCAGTCACATAATTTTTATGAGAGATGCATAAATTCTTCAGTTATAACTCGTGAATTGTCTTGAATAATTGGACGGTTCTGATTCACAGTAATTTCCAAAAAAAATAACATGTTTTTTTGAGCAATATTTAAATGCGCTAGCATTTACTGCTTATTCTTTTTTTTCATTCTAAGATTTATTACCTCAACAGCTAAAGAAAAAGCAACCGCAAAATAAATGTATCCTTTGGGTACATGTTGTCCCAATCCATCAAGTATGAGCATAAACCCAATTAGGATTAAAAAAGACAAGGCCAATATTTGAAGCGTAGGATGGTTGTTAATAAAAGCAGCTATTCTACCCGCAAAGACCATCATTACCACTAAAGATATTACCACAGCAGTAATCATAATACTCAAGTGATCGGAAAGTCCAACGGCAGTTAAAATACTGTCAAACGAAAAAACAATATCTAACAATACTATCTGAACAATGGTTTTACTTAGTGTGGTGGCTATTTTAGTTGACCCTGCTTCGTGTGATTCGCCTTCCATTTTTTCGTGAATTTCACTGGTGCTTTTTGCTAGCAAGAATAAGCCTCCTAAAACTAACACTAAATCTCTGCCACTTATGGCATAGTCCCATACTACGAACAGTGGCGCTGTGAGTCCTATGATAAATGATATGCCAAATAAAAGTGCTATCCTAAAACCTAAAGCCATGATTAAGCCAATATTTCTGGCTTTGGCCTGTTGATGTTTAGGCAGTTTATTGCTGACTATGGATATGAATATGATGTTATCTACACCCAATACTATTTCTAAAAACGTAAGGGTTAATAAGGAGATGAGTCCTTCGGAGGTGAAAAATATATCCATCGCTTTTCAATTTTTTTTCAAAAATGAGAAAATTAAACGAATCATTGCTGTAAAAAACATCCTTCAATGAACCGAAGCAAACACTTTTTTGTTTCTGGGTCTTTTACTAGAAACGTAAATACATCCTTTAGACAATATTTCTAAACGTAAGGTTAATTCTGGGTTCAACGATTTTTTTGGTTTTAGGTATTTGATGTTTCCAACACTGCTGTGTTGCTCCTCTCATAATAATGAGATTGCCATGTTGTAATTCGATATTTTTTATGGCTTCAGCAGTACGGATTTTATGTCGCATT
>JBLIDJ010000166.1:0-4283 GCA_047634195.1 Flavobacteriales bacterium | reverse complement strand
TTGAAATAGCGATACAAGCAGCCATCGGAGCAAAAATTATTGCCAGAGAAACGGTAAGAGCTTTACGTAAAGATGTAACTGCCAAATGTTATGGTGGTGATATTTCTCGTAAACGTAAATTATTGGAGAAGCAAAAAGCTGGTAAAAAACGTATGCGTCAAGTAGGAAATGTTGAAGTGCCTCAAGAAGCGTTTTTGACCGTCTTAAAACTGGATTAACGCCCCTAGCATTTCCTCTTCTGTTTACCCTTTATTATTTTACATACGCTGCAATGAGCTTTTGACAATATGCGTCAATCTCGTTGCGTGTTTGTCTAAATGCTGCGATAAGTTCAGTAGCTGTGCCTGTCGCCTTTGATGGGTCAGTAAAGTTGTGATGACTTTTTTTTGTTGCATTCAAAAATACCGGACAAACTTCATTGGCGTGATCGCAAACTGTTAACACCAAATCGTATTTGTTGCTCAGGTATTTATCGACTAAATCAGAAGTGTGCTTGCTAATATCTATTCCTGCTTCAGCCATTATACCAACAGCGAAAGGATTAATTCCGTGTGTTTCTATGCCAGCGCTATCAACTTGAACCTTGTCGCCACCGTAGTGTGCTAAAAAACCATGCGCCATTTGGCTACGACAAGAGTTTCCGGTGCATAGCACCAATATGTTAGTCTTCATGTTTGAAAATATTATTGACAGGTAAAGCAAGTATTGCACCTACTATTGGTGCAACGATATAAGCCCATAAAGTATCTGTGTGTGATGTGAACAATGCTGGGCCGAGTGAGCGAGCAGGATTCATAGACGCGCCACATATTGGCCCTGCAAACATAGCTTCAAGTAAAACTACTGCTCCAATCATTGCCGCAATTATGGGCAATTGGTTAAGCCCGTTTTGAGCGGTGATTCGTAAAATGGCTAGCATTAAAATAAATGTCAAAATGACTTCTAGCCAGAAGCTTTGCCAAATTCCATTGGCAGGCCATGTAGCTCCAAGATGAACACTTGTTGGAAACATGACATACAAAACATAGCCTGCTACAATTCCACCTAAACATTGCGCTATTAAATAGCTAACCAACCTTTTTTTGTTCAACTGTTTATTGATAAACATGGCAATAGACACAGCTGGATTGATATGAGCTCCAGACACGTTTCCGAACAACAATATGACCACACTTACTATTAAACCAAAAGTGATGGCAACTCCAACGTGTGTAACAGCTCCTGATGTTACTTCATTGATGGTAGCAGCTCCTGCACCACAAAAAACTAATAAAAAAGTTCCTAAACTCTCCGCAACAAATCTTCTCATAATTAACAACAACCACTGCCTGGTGCACACGTATTATTTTGTAATTCAGACAATTTTACTTTCTTTTTCTCCACAACTGGCGGAGTGCAACATGCCTCTTCTGCTTTGCTTTGGTATTTTGGGTCATTGAACGTGGCATCGGCATGGAAAAAATAAATCTCCCATTGATGTCCATCTGGATCAGCTACCCAAAACTTATCTTGTTCTGCATAACAACAGTTTGTGCCCATTTCTTCGAACACTTCCAGCTTATTCACGCGAGCAGTGTCCAGTCTTTTAAGCAGTGCTTCTGGCGATGCTACCTGTATTCCTAGATGTCCAAAATTGGAAGCTACTCGTGACTCGTTTTGAACAAACGAAATAATGAGTCCTGGCGCTGCTAATTCAAATTTGGCGTAATCGGGCATGTGTTTAATAGGTGCCTGATTAAAAAATGTACTGTAAAATGCAACTGTTTTAGTGATGTCTTTAACGTACAAACTAACATGCATGCGGGGGAATTGAATATTTTCCATCTTTTGTTTTTTTTATAAGTGTTTAACAACAAGCTTTATTTTGACAAACCTCAACTATAAAATTACCCAAGGTATTTTTTACGTCTTGCCATACATCAGCGCACAAGCAATAACACACAGAGGTGCCCTCAATACTGCCTTGTATCAATCCTAATTGCTTTAATTCTTTTAAATGTTGTGAAATAGTGGATTGAGCCAAACCTAATTCAGTAACCAAGTCACCCGTAACGCATCGGTCGGATGAAAGTAAGAATTGCAAAATAGCTATCCTGGCTGGATGTCCTAATGCTTTGGCCATCGTAGCAATTTTGTTTTGCTCCTCTGTAAATATTTCTGTCTTGGTTAAACCCATTATCTAATTGTATATTGCAATATTACGATTAATATTAAAAACACCCACAACATTCAATCTTTTTTTGAATGTTGTAGGTGTTAATCATAATTTAAACGCTGAGATAATCTTTCAAGAAAATTAGGCTATTTCATGGTATATCTAAGTCCTGCATAAATGTTTCTACCAAAAATTGGCCCCCAGATTAAAGAACTATCAAAGTACTTTCCATCAGGGTTTTCACTTTGAACAATCGCTTCATTTTGCCTCACATTGGTTAAATTTTCTACCCCAACATACAGTTCAAACACTTCTTTCCATGTTTTGCTAATTTGTCCATTAATCATTACATAAGATGGCGATTCTTGTACCGCTCGAAATTCTTCCGGATTGCTTAGTGTACTTGGCAAACGCTTCATTCCTTGCCAATTAAGAGTCACATCAAACTTCCACATCTTTTTGTTTTCATACCCAAAATTGATGAAGGCTCTGTTTTTGGCCACAAAAGGTTTTTGCAATAAATCAGACCCATAGGTGGTTTTAACATCATTCCAGCGATAGGCAATTCGCATATCCAACCTAGGAATTAATTCATAATCCAATTGGGTTTGAACAGCGGTTGAATAAGATTCTCCTTCCAAGTTGTAAAAACTAATTTCTTGGGGATTTGCATCTAAGTCAACCACCAATTGGTTTTGATAACGCGTATGATACACATCTACCGAAACAGAACCTTCTCTGTAATCTAGCTTGAAGGTTTTGGTAGCATTTGCGCCCATATTCCAAGCAACTTCTGGTAATGCACCAAAGCTACGATTGCTGAATATCAAAGGGAATATGAGCTGTCTATTGCTAGCCAACAAACCTAAGTTTTCTGCCATCACATTCGGAGTCCGTTGCCCTCGCCCACCAGACATTCTATACACTATTTTCTCTGTCGGAGCCCAACGGACATGGAGTCTTGGTGTAGCAAATGATCCGTACAAGGTGTTATGATCTAGTCGCAAACCAGCAACGGCACTAAATTTTTCAGTTGCTGTGTAGGTGTACTCTCCAAAAACACCAGGAACCATTTCTGTTCTCACGTAATCCGTATTCTCGAGCGTTTCCAAATAATCGTCATACATGAAACTTGCACCCGTTTTTATCACATGGTTGGTGTTGCCAAGTATGCTTTGATAAATAGCATTAGCATACCCAGAATTTTGCAAAGCGTCATACTTTGTTTTTCCAAAGGTGGTTAACAATTGCTCTTTGGTTCCAGCCAGCTGTAGTCCTAAAGAACGCCAAGGAGTGTCTTCGTACACTTTCCCTATTTTCACCCAAGCATCTACACGTTTGTTGTTATTTAAAAACTGCCATGGTGCTATGTTATCATCCAATTTACTGATGATTTGGCCACCTGTTTTTTCATGATAAACACCCTTCAATCCTATTTGCACACGCAAGCCATTGTCACCTTTGTATTTCCATCTATTGAGCGCTACAACTGCTTTACCAATTGGGTTATCCATGAACTTATCGTTATTCATGTCATTTTCAATGGCATGAATGACACCATGTAAAAGAAGTCCTGTAGACCATTTTTCGTTTTTAAATCTTTTGGCCAATGCAAGGTTTCCTTCAAATCGTCCGCCTTGGTTACCATACATATTCACGAATACTCTGTCACTCGTTTCTGGTTTGAGGAGTTCCACATTTATTTGCCCTGCTATGCTTTCAAAACCATTAACAACAGATCCTGTCCCTTTGTTTAGTTGTATGCTTTCAATCCAAGCACCCGGCACATATGACAAACCATTAATGCTTGATATCCCTCTCACATCAGGTATGTTTTCTCGAGTGATTTGAACATTAGGCCCCGCCAGTCCAAGCATTTGTATTTGCTTAGTACCCGTTACCGCGTCGGTAATAGACACATCAACACTAGGACTAGTTTCAAAACTTTCCGATAAATTGCAACAAGCTGCCTTTTGCAATTCTGGTTTCCCCAGCGTTTCCTTTTTCAAAGGATCGAGGTAAGATATTTGGGTTGATTTTTGTCTTTTCACCACATTAAATTCATCTAAATCAACAGATGATTTTAACAAAATAGTAAGTTTTTGTTGGTCGGTCAACACAACCGTAT
>JBLIDJ010000165.1:0-4302 GCA_047634195.1 Flavobacteriales bacterium | reverse complement strand
AATAGCTTTCAATGTTCTTACTTTAGTAGGATTCACAATTTTGATTTCAAAACAACCTTTAAGGATGAGTTGTGAATAGCTTTCAATGTTCTTACTTTAGTAGGATTCACAATGGTTAGCAAATAGAAGCACTTTAATAGCCTGTTGTGAATAGCTTTCAATGTTCTTACTTTAGTAGGATTCACAATCAGGACAAACAACGCAACACGTATCAAAGGTTGTGAATAGCTTTCAATGTTCTTACTTTAGTAGGATTCACAATAGAGGGAGGTATAACTCCCTCTATTTGTTTTAGTTAGGCCTTTAAATGGAAATGAAAAACAAGTGTCAAAACAACTCCAATTGCTGTGGAGGAGTATCTTTTTCTATTTCTTTTTTCCCGTAAAACACTTCCATCAAACCAAATTGCCTGTCGGTAATGTGCAATATACCAACCTTCCCATGAGTGGGCAGCCAACTTTGCACACGCTTGTGATGTACATCAGCGTTTTCTCTGCTGGCACAAAATCGGAGGTAAATAGAAAACTGAAACATAGCAAAACCATCTTGCAATAATTTTTTTCGAAATTGACTCGCAACACGACGCTCTTTTTTTGTTTCAGTTGGTAAATCAAAAAATACAAGAACCCACATACTTCGGTATTGGTTTAATCTGGAAAAACGGTTATAATCCATATTGCTATCATTACTTGATACGCACCAAGACTAATCAACACTTGGGAAATCAGGGTACAATACTTTTTTACGCACCCCCGCATAACACTCATACAAGCTATTGGTGGTCCTACTCATGGCAACCATCAGCGGACTTTTTTTATCATCCATCACAACGTCCAACGCAGGTATTTGTAGCAGATATTGTTTTAAGGCTGGTGTTAACTCTTCCGTATCATCGTGATTATCGACAATATAACACACTACCTCATCAACAAAGGGGCGGTAAGGCTCCATAATATCATCGGCAAGACAATAAGCGTTGTATTTGTTTTTGTGATGTATGCCCATAACAGGCAACATACCCGAAGAAATTAATGCCCTGGCACAAACTGCACGCAGTATTGCATAGCCATAATTAAGTAAATTATTGGGTGCAGACTCAAATTGCCCCCTTTTAAATGGAATGTCATTAAACAAATTAGCCCAATAATATGCTGCTGCTCTAGCTTCATGGTTTTGCATATCTCCGCTTTGAACCGATTGACTCCAGTAATGCATGTTTTCAACAACTACATTCCGTTTAGTTAATAAAGCTGCCTGATTATTTATTTTTGCTTTTATAGTTTGTTGCCACAGATTCTTTTTGAGCGGAACACTTGCTGCTAACTGCAATTGAAACCGCTCACTGTATTGTGTATGCCCACTCAACGGCAACAGCAAACCAATAGGCATGTGTTGTTGATTGCAATTTATTACCGCAATGTTGTGTATGGTTAGTTGCTCCAACAAAGCATTAGTGAGTGTTATTTGTCCATGTTCTAATACCAGCACACCTATATCCTCAATGGCTGCCGATTTACTAGGCAAATCGTTAGGATAGTTAATTACCAATTGTTTGTTTTTCAAACTTAAATAAGCAGGGTTACTAAAACATAAGGTTCGTTTAATCATGTGTTTATTTTGTATTAAGCTTTTCCAAAGCTGTAAATTACAATTCAGTACAATTCAATTCCCGTCATTCTTGGTGGTTCGTTGTGACAGAAGATGAAATTACTCAAATCATCAAATAGTGCTATTATTTCGTTGCGATCTAGAGAAGTACTTAAATTGGAAATAATTGCTCTGTAAGAAGAATATAGCCAATCTTCTGGTTTTGAACACAATACTGCCTCAACAGGGTTGTAATGAATGTAATGGATGAGCTTAATGAGGTATTCTTGAGTGGTAACGGCTTTGCGCTTGTATGGATGCATAAAAAGACTCCCTTTTCTGTATTGCTGTTTGTTAAAAGATTGGGTGTAAGAATTAAAAAAATGTGAGAATTGTTGTGTCAAAAACTTGGACATGTATTCTTGCTCAGCCAACCCTTCAAGGGTTTTAAACCCTTGAAGGGTTTTACTTTTAAAGCTCCTTTTCCTAATGTACTCTTCAACATCCTTTTCACTTTTAATTTTCACCAAAAAATGAAAATGATTAGGCATCAAGCAATAACAAAATGTATCGGCAATAGGTGAAATGTATTGCTCAAACTTTCGAAGAAAAAATCGATAATTTTCATCAGACACAAACAAACATTCCGAACCATTAGCTCGGTTGTACACGTGGTACATGTTGTCTGTTTCTAATATGGCTTGTTTATCTTGCATGTTATTATCGGTTTAACTCTTAACCCTCGAAGGGTTTAAAACCCTTCGAGGGTTGGTTCAGCAACAATCTTCTACTCTCCCACTTTTACAATTTTTCCAAGGTGGTTTAAGCGCACTTTTATTATTCCTTCTATTGTACTCAATCCTGTTTAATTGAATCTAAACCCGACAGGTTTTAAAAACCTGTCGGGTTTAAGCTTTCCAGAACAGCTTCTTTCTTAATATCCCATATAAACCTGGAATGGATTATCGTATTCTTTTTAACAAACATACGTTCCGAACCATTAGCTCGGTTGTACACATGGTACACATTGTCTGTTTCTAATATGGCTTGTTTATCTTGCATGTTATTCTCGGTTTAACCTTTAACCCTCGAAGGGTTTTAAACCCTTCGAGGGTTAGTTCTACAACAAGCTTCTACTCTCCTACTTTCACAATTTTT
This sequence comes from Flavobacteriales bacterium, assembly GCA_047634195.1. GTDB lineage: Bacteria > Bacteroidota > Bacteroidia > Flavobacteriales_D > Luteibaculaceae > JBLIDJ01. The sequence continues at coordinate 1,557 of JBLIDJ010000165.1, read as the reverse complement.
CCAAGGTGGTTTAAGCGCACTTTTATTATCCCTTCTATTCCACTCAAGCCTAATTGCGGTTTATATGTTATTCCAGACAACTCTTTAATAACATCCACATTTGTTTCCAAATGATGCCTGAAGAAATAATTTTTAGCAGCAATTTTCTGTACCCTAAATAAATTAGGGCTAATCAAAGCATAGTCTACTTCTTGAGTCAAATCAATTTCCGAAGGGCTAGACCCTGTTGTTTCATTAGGGAAAACGAAATATTCATTTTGTTTCATAGTAAACAGAAACTCCCAACCGAGGTGGTGATTATGGTTTTTATCAATAACCGGTAAATTGGCATTTTTTGCCATTACTGCTTCGTAAAAAGAAACTACTTTTTCCTGCAACTTACCGTTTTCATCTTTGTATATGGCTACATGATGGTTGTTGCCAGTACTCACAAAATCAACGGGAATTAGTTTTCCATTTTCATCTAAAATTTCGTGTCCATAATGATCTTTTTTATAATGCAAGGCTTCTGCATTACTAACACCTGTTATCGTTACTCTTTTTATGGCAATTCCTTTTTCTTTATTCAACCAAATAGGGTCATCTTCTAAGTTTACAAATGCCTTTTTAGGATCGTCTCCAAATGCGGCTAATCTTGCTTCTAAAATGGTTTTTATTCCTACATCAACAATTTTATCCAGTTTTAAATCTGGACCTATCTCCTTACGAATAGTAAAACGTTTTTCTCTCCAAACCAATTTTACTTTTTCTGGCACTTGTTCGGCTTGGTGTTCATCCAGCCAAATAGGGTTTTTCGCTAAAGAGTTTTTCCCACCAAATGCTTTTTTAGGATCTCCGTCAAACTCATGAAGCCTAAGCAATAAAGCTTCTCTGTGGCTTTTCTTCGCTACTGTTTTTATTAGTTCCTCTGTAAACTTAGCGCCTACTTTTTCAAACTTACTGACATATTCGTGCGAACTTCCATAAATAGTTTCTTTATGTAACTGCCCTCTTGGTGTCAAGGCAGTCTGTTTTTTTATTCCGCTTTTCGATTTTGTTTTATTGATATTACGAGTAACCACTTTATTTTTCGCCTTAAATGATATCAAGGTGTTTTCTAAATGCTTTTTAGCTTTACTTCTTAGTTCTTGAATAGGCATAGGTGGTTTAATGATGCGTTTGCCTTTATCGTTTTCAAAAGTTTCTTTTTGTTGAATACCATAAATATTGCTATGTTGCTTATGGTTTTCGTCTCTGCGCGCATTTAGATAATTGTAATACTGTATGTGACTATGTTTGGTAAATGCAACAGTTAAAGCATCCATAGCGTGATGACGGTGATCATTTCGTTTAGTCCAGTCTTTTATTTTGGGAATGTCTTTACCATCCTTATTTTTTTCGTAATAAGTTAACCCCAGCTTATTATACTTATCCCAATTTAATTCTTGCAACACATTTATCAACTGCCAATCTTCACGTAGTTTATTGGTAATACTTCCTGTAGTTGGTGTCACTGTTCGACAAATAGCATGTAACATCTCGGTTGCTTTTTTAGCTATGTATTGCGAGTTACGAAGA
>JBLIDJ010000164.1:0-4318 GCA_047634195.1 Flavobacteriales bacterium | reverse complement strand
CATTCACAACCTGCAATATCTGACACACTTTCTATGTTATAAGTAGTAGTTGAGTCTGGTGTTACCGTTATTAGATCACCGTTTTGGTAAGTACCATTTAAACTAACATCGTTAAATGTTAAATTAAAAGGGCCACTTCCTTGTCCCACATTGATTTTCAATTGCGTATCAAAGCCAAAACAAATGGTGTTATTACCCGTTATAAACACTTTCGCCTCTTCGGTGACAGTTATAGTTACTGTTTTGTTGATATTGCTCTGTTTACAATTAGTACTATCAGACACTACATCAATTAACGTGATGTTGGTGGTAGCTGGAGGAGTAATTAATAAACTATCTCTAAAGCTTTTGCTCTTAAATTCTTGAATGGTTCCATTATCAATAGAGTAATTCGCTGTGAAAGGAGCTTTACCCGTAAAACCGAAATAGATATACGCAGATTCTCCTTCACAGATAAAGCTATTGTCAGGGGAGATATCAGCTGTTGGGTTTTCATGTACAATTACATTAAATACATCTGTTAGCACAGAAGAACAATTGGCATCGCGAAGTTCTGAAAAGGCAAAGCTGTATGTACCATGTGTCAAAGGCTCAAACGTCCATGAATCATTGGTGTAATCAAAGCCAGTTATGGTTTGGGTTGGCCCGCCATTTAGCGAGTAGTCTATCTCAAAATCAGGTGTACCTAACAAAAAGTTAAAATCGAAAATCGTGGAATTAGTTCCTAAACAATAGTCTATTGATGAAGCTTGAATTCCTAAAGAACTTGGATTTGGGTTGATGGTTAATGTTACTTGTTTATCTGTGTTGTTGTAATTTGTAACACATCCATTACTATCTTCTAGTCTATCTATGTTGTAAACAATATTACCTGTCAAGTTTTGAGGAGAAACTTTCATAGAAAAAGGATCATCAACATTAACAAGGCTTGGACGGGAGTTTCCCATCATGCTGTAATCGACATCATATCCAGCTGTTCCTTTGGTGAAATCAAAAAGTAGGGTAGTACTGTCTCCTGAACAAATAGTAGCGTCACCTGTAAAGTTGATGTCAGGGTTTTCATGAACAACAATGGTAATTGTATCCGTAAATACTGTTTGGCAACTAGCGTTAGATTTATCCGTAATTGAGAGTAGTTGATATGCGTAACTACCAGGAGCTAGTGGGTTAGCATTCGTAAAGGTTGTTATTCCTAAACCTACTTGGTTTACTGTTGTATTTGCTTGTGTTTGTGCATCAAAATAAACAATGTCAAAATCAGGTATTCCATCACTAATGTTTACTGAAAACTGCGCTGGCCCGTTGCCTTCACAGAAGGTAGTGTTTGTTCCTGTAAAGTTGGCCACAGGAGTTGGGTTTACGGTAACAATCACTTGTTGATCACTGACTTCTTGTGCGCAGTTATACACATCTTCTAATGATTTTAAGGTATAGTTAGTACTCGTTGTTGGTGTTACCGAAATTACACTTCCGTTTGATAAACCAGTATAAGAAATGTCATTTATTCCATCATTAATAACGACTTCGTAAGGTGCTTTACCTTTTAAAAAGGTTAATATTAGACTAGCCGTTTGCCCTTCGCAAATAGTGGTATCAGAACCCATGGTAGCATCTGGCAATTCATGAAATACAACAGGTGTTCCAGGCGCAAGATTGTAGCATAAGTCATTGATAACGTCTACTGTGTTGTCGGGTAGTGCGTTGCCTACAAGGGCGCTTATGTAGTAAGTGGTCTCCAACAGCATATTGCCATTTTCATTAAAACTGAAATCGGGAGCTACTAGATTAGAGTCTAATACTGTGCCTATATTGCTATTAGGTGACGTGTGTAAAATGTACATCAACACATCGTTGGCATCAAAAATAAGGCTGGTTTTGTTGTGAGTTGGTGTCGCCAATTGATCCAGGCATACGTCAAGTAAACTTTTATCCATTGTGCCAGCTCTAGTAGCACAATCACACGCATATGCACCAGTAATAGTTACAGGGCCACAGCCATTAATATCGTCTACGTCAAATGAGTAAGAAGTGCCTGTGGGAATCCAAGTACTAGTAAACGTTGAACTTCCTCCATTGTCAACACCATTGATTGTGTATGAGTTTGGGTCCCCTCCGCCAATTTCTAATCGTACTTCGTAATTCAAGTTGTTGGAGTCGCATACTGTGTCTACCGCATTAATGACAGTAGGAACGTCGTTTACGGTAATGTTGAGTGTTGCTACTACCGTTGCACAACTTACTCCACCATCAAAAGTATAGTCGTAGTTTCCACTTAAATGAACTGCTGGGTTAAAATTGCTCCCCATTACTTGGTTTCCTCCTTCACGATATGTCCATACTCCGCCAGCATCGGGTATTCCGTTGAGGGAGTCTATTAAAATAATAGCAGGTGCGTTTTTACAAATCACGAAACTATGATCTAGGCCTGCATCTCTTTGCTCCTGCACTGAGACTCTGATAGTAGCCGATTTTCCTAGGCAAGGTAAGTTGTCAGCTACTGTATAGGTGAAATCATAATCACCAGTATTCATGCCTGTAACGTTAAATACACTGCCAGTAAGTTTCCCTGTCATGTTATCATCAAACCAAGTACCACCAGCGTCAGGTGTTCTTCCAATTTTAGCAAATAAGTTAATTGGATTGGAAGTGTTACAAACAAAAATAGTGGTGTCGTTTCCTGCAATGGTGCTACGTGCTACTTCAAGTGTTACAAAAGAAGTATCGTTAACACAAGGTGCATCGGCAATGGTCAAATAAGTTAAGTTGTAAAACCCAGGGTTAACCTGAGTAGCATTAAAAACATTCCCTGAAAGACCTCCTGGATTAACGACATCATCTGCCCATGTACCACCAATATCTGCACCTGTCATGTTATTGTCTAGGTTATAATTGTCGTTTGATTGACAAACAACATCGGTATATCCTATTCCTGCTTCAGGTTGTACATTTACATTTACAGTAACAGTAGCATCATAAATACATGGAGCAGCACCAAGGGTGTATTTAAAATCGTAAGCTCCATCCAAGCCAGTAGCATCTAAGGTGCCGGCAGTTAAGCCTCCAGAGCCACTTTCGTCAGACCATGTACCTCCAGCATCAGGTGTGCCACCTATAGCCAAAAACAAATCGATGTCAATTTCTGTATCACAAACTATCACCATGTTATCTATGCCTGGATCAAATTCAGGGTCAGCTACAATAACAGCTACAGATTGTGTACTGGTGCAATTTGTTGCATCTGATACGGTAACGGTATAAGTTCCATTACATAAATTATTTACCTTATCGCTATTAGTTAATAATGGATCGTCCCATTGAAAATCAAAAGGCATATTTCCCCCAGAAACAACAGTTGCTTCAACAGAACCATCGCAGGCATTCTCACACGTTTCGTCTTCACTTGTTATATTTATCACAATTGGGCCTGGCCCTGTTATTGTTATTGGAACAACAATGGCTCCTATGCATGGATCTAAAGGATCTGAAATTGAGACCGTGTGACTACCTATGGGTAAATTATTATTGGTAGAAGCAGTAACCCCAATATCAACTTGACCATCACTCCAAGCAAAATCATAGACATATGTTCCTCCTATATCGACAGTAATTGTACCGTCCGTGCTATTAAAACAATCTAATACATCCTTGGTTAAAATGACAACAGGTGTAACTGCAGCTATGGTTTGAGATATATTATCAACTAATACATTAGCTACTAATATAGGATTTTGAAAAAGGATAAAATCATATGTTGCTGATGGCGTAAAATTTACGGCATACGATGTCCAGTTTTGATTGGAAGAAGCGGGTAGTATGCCTGATGACCAAAGTAATTCTGATGTTCCGCAGGAGCTTTTTCCTCCATATACATCTAACTGACCAGCATCTCCTCTCAAATTTGGAACTCCGTTCCTACCATAACGAGAATCGTAAGCCAACCACATATTGAATGTATACGATTTACCGCCTATTAAAGGACAAGATAATTTTTGACCAATAGATTCTCCATCAGTAAATCCGGCATATGTACATCCACTTTTCGGTGGTGTACCAACAGAATGTTGTCCGGGCTGTACATCAGGTGAGTTAGCACATTTTGTCCACCCTGGAGCAACACAGTCCATGCATCTTACACAACCCGTATTTTCAATGTCAGGATTGTTAAAGGCAATTTGAGCATTTAAATTTAAAGAAGTGAAATTGAGGATAGCAATAAAGAAAACTAGGGTGATTGTTTTGAAATCAAGCGTTTTCATGTAATAAGTATTTAGTTCAAACATAATACGAATGAAAATTAATTGAGTTGCTTTTTATGTAT
>JBLIDJ010000163.1:0-4346 GCA_047634195.1 Flavobacteriales bacterium | reverse complement strand
ATTGACCCTACCAAACCTAAGCCAGCATTTACGCAAACAGAAGAAGAAGGCTGTGTGCCTTTGACGGTGTATTTTACAAATGAAAGTAAATACGCTAACAATTATCGTTGGACTTTTGGCGATGGTAATAGCAGCCAACGGGAAAACCCTAAACATACTTATACTGACCCTGGTGTGTATACCGTAAGTTTAGTAGCCAGTGGGCCAGGAGGCTCAGATGTAGTAACTAAAAATCAATTGATAAAAGTACGCGAATATGCCGTGGCGTTTTTTACTCTCAATCCTCAATACCCCGAAGAAGTATATAAGGATAGAGAACCCGTAGATTTTTTCAATTTTTCAGAAAAGGATAGTATATGGCTTTGGGATTTTGGAGATGGTCAAGGGTCAGGAGAAGAAAACCCTTTTCATTACTACAGTGATATTGGAACATTTGATGTGCAGTTAATAGCTAATAATTATTATAATTGCCCAGATACATTCAAAATAACAACGGCAGTAAATGTAGTAGCTGGCGGTAGATTGCAAATGCCAAACGCCTTTACCCCAAATCCCAATGGGTCTAATGGTGGGGTAACAAGCGATATGATGCTTTCCAACGATGTGTTTTTCCCCTTCTTTGATAAGGTAGAAAAATTCCATATGCAAATCTTTAACAGATGGGGAGAGTTTATCTTCGAGTCATTTGATATTGATCTAGGTTGGGATGGATATTTTAATGGGGTTATTTGTCCGCAAGATGTATATGTGTATAAAGTTGAGGTAGTTTATCCAGGGGGCGAAACAGATGTTTTAGTTGGTGATGTAACGTTGTTGAAATAGAAATGAGAAATAAAACAATAATCATATGTTTATGTTTTATGGTGTGCTGCAAATTGTACGCACAGGATCCTCAGTTCTCTCAATTTTATACAACACCTACGTATCTTAATCCTGCATTTGCTGGCGCTTCTGAGCAAGGTAGGGTAATTCTTAATTACAGAAATCAATGGCCGAGCATTCCCGGGTCATTTGTAACCTACAATTTTTCATACGACCAGTATATTCCTGAAATAAAAAGTGGAGTAGGCCTCACTGTCACTCACGATAGGGCAGGTAGAGGAGCATTAAATACAACTAATGTAGCCCTGCAGTACAGCTACGAATTTTCTATTAACAGGAAAGTGTCAATCAGCCCAGGTATTCAGTACATGTCTGGTAGGACCAACATTAACTTGAATGATCTGACTTTTTACGATCAACTTTTTAGGGGAGGTGCTGATAGAGCTTCGATAGAGCAACAACGAAATGAAGGGACTAAATACACAGACTTTGCCACAGGCGTAGCGGTTTATACCGACCGATTTTGGTTTAGTGCTGCTGCACATCACATCAATACGCCCAATAAAAGCATATTAGGTAAAGAGTCTCCTCTTCCTATGAAGATTAATATGAATACTGGGTTTCAAACTACTTTGCGTAAAAAAACGCTTTATAAAGATGAAGTGTTAGCCATGTTTGCGCTTAATTATAAAAAGCAACAAGAATTTTCACAGATCGATATTGGTTGTTATTTCAATCTGAACCCGATGATTGTTGGAGTTTGGTACAGAGGGCTTCCTGTTGGTCAATCGCCTCTCGGGTATTACTCAAACAGAGACGCCGTAGTGGTGATGATAGGATACCAAGTAGAAGATTTTAAAATAGGGTATAGTCACGATTTCACAGTTTCAAAATTGATTACAAACACGGGTGGAGCCCATGAGATATCTATCATTTATGAATTTGTCACCGAAGGAAGTAGAAAAAAACTACGGAAGTATAGAAAGATACCTCCTTGCGCCAAGTTTTTGTAACATTGCGGTATGACAATACACGTTGTTTTATTTCAACCACAAATACCTAATAACACGGGCAATATTGGTCGGCTTTGTGTCGCAACCAACTGTGTGCTGCATTTGATAAAACCTTTGGGTTTCAAGATTACCGATAGTAATGTGAAAAGATCAGGGCTTGATTATTGGCCTTTTCTGACTTATTTCGAACATGAATCTTTCGAAGCTTTTGAAGCACAAGAAAAACCCCAAAACTGCTTTCTTTTTAGTGTGCATGCCAAAGAAACTATTTGGGATGTTTCGTTTAGTACCTTTAAGGAAGACATTTATTTGGTGTTTGGCCGAGAGGCAGATGGATTGCCAGATACTTTAGTAGAAAAACATAAAAACAAATTGCTCTCTTTACCCATGTTTAGTGAAAACGTACGTTGTTACAATTTGGCAAATGCTGTGGCAATGTCTGTCATGGAAGTAAAAAGACAATTACAATAAAAAAAATATGGCTCTTACACCTACCACAAACATACCTTTAGGATTTAAAGCTCCTCATTTCTCATTGCATAATGTAGTGACCAATCAATTGGTTTCTTTTGCTGACGTGGCTGGACCAAAAGGGACGCTGGTCATGTTTATTTGCAACCATTGCCCATTTGTGATACATGTGCAAGAACAGTTGGTGCAATTGGCGAACGATTATATGACCAAGGGGATAGGTTTTGTAGCCATTAGTTCCAACGATGTGGTGAATTACCCGCAAGATGGCCCTGAAGAAATGAAGAAGTTGGCACTCACCTTAAAATTTCCTTTTCCCTATTGTTATGACAAAACACAAGAAGTTGCCAAACAATATGATGCTGCATGCACACCCGATTTTAGCTTGTTTGATGCTCAAAACACCTGTGTTTATCGCGGGGAACTCGATGATTCAAGGCCAGGTAACAACTTGCCCGTTACTGGAAACTCGATGAGAAAAGTGTTAGATACACTCATAAAAGGAGAAACAATTGATAAAGATCAAAAACCAAGTGTAGGTTGTAATATAAAATGGAAAACGAATGCTTAGTTTTGTCAAAAAAAGAAGTTCATGAAATATAATTTGAGCGAGATCAACGAACTAATTAAGGAAAGAAGAACTATTTACCCAAAAGATTTTTCTCCTAGAAAAGTTCACAAAGAAATAGTAGAGAATATTCTTAGAAATGCTACTTGGGCACCAACCCATGGATTGACCCAACCATGGCGTTTTAAAGTGTACACAGGAGAAGCAACCATTGCATTGGGTCATACCTTGGCTGAGTTATACAAAGCGACTACTGCGCCTGAAAATTTTAAGGAAAGAAAACAAGAAAATTGGAGCTTGCGTCCTGCGCAGAGTAGTGTGGTGATAGCTATCATTGCCGAGTTGCATTCCAACCCTAATATCCCTGTTATTGAAGATAAATTGGCTGTAGCATGTGCCGTGCAAAACATGATGCTCACGGCTACCGCCTACGGTATCGGTTCTTTTTGGAGTACAGGAGCCATGGTGTACAGCCAAGACATGTGTCGTGCATTGGATTTGAAAGAAAACCAAGAATGTTTGGGCTTTTTATATTTAGGTTACGCCAAAGACGAATGGCCTAAAAGCCACAGAAAACCAATTGAATACCTAACAGAATGGATAGATGAATGATAATGAAGGTTTGCTTAAGTTGCTGAATTACGGAGAACATCCCACTAATTCACTGTATTTAATATTTCATTTTGTAAATGAACTTCATGCATCAACGTTTAAAGGGTTATTAGAAGCTAGAAACGTTTGGTTTGAGCATGATGTTGATGATGAAGGCAAAGTAACACGCTATTTTTTTGCCATCAAAAAAGCAGATAGAAAAGCGGCTGTAATGTGTAATTATTTAGTGAAAGGAACGTTTAGAAAAAAAATTATATCGGTTGCTTGGTTACGTTGGACTTTGCTAATCGGAACTTTTTTAATACTAACCTTGGCGTTTATGGGTTATCTAAGAAACTAGTATGAAACAATTTTTTACAACATTCCTTTTGTTTGGTTTGAGCTTTTGCTTGTTTGGCCAAAAGAACGTGACTACTGTTGGGATTCAGTTTAAACCTATTGTGCCTATTCAGTTTTTCTCATTAGGCGATGTCAATGGTGAATTAGGTGCCTTGTCTGTAACATATGCACCAAAATTTGGGAATACTTTTGGGATGGTTATTAGAAAAGGATTTACCAATCACTTTTCAGTAGAAGTAGGGATTGGTTTTGTGAAACGCAACTACGAATTGACCGTAATAGAGCTTGAAGATGATTACAAAGAAACAGTTGGTTTTGGATTCATAGGCTATGAATTGCCCATGCAAGCGCTCTATTATGTTCAGCTAACAAAAAAGGTTTATTTAAATACAGCTGCAGGAATATCCTTAGATTTTTTCCCTTCCGATATTGTGGTAAACACCGAACGATTATCACACTTTAGTTATCGTTATGCTTGGGTGCGAACAGCGTTGTTGGCAAATGTTGGTGCCGAATATCGA
>JBLIDJ010000162.1:0-4363 GCA_047634195.1 Flavobacteriales bacterium | reverse complement strand
TTTACTTTGTACTAACTACTTTATACTAATTACTTTATACTAATTACTTTATACTAATTACTTTGTACTAATTACTTTGTACTAACTACTTTGTACTAACTACTTTGTACTAACTACTAGTTAACAATTCTCAATAACCATAGCAGAAGCACCACCACCACCGTTGCAAATTCCAGCAGCACCAATTTTACCATTGTTTTGCTTCAATACGTTAATTAAAGTGACAATGATTCTAGAACCAGAATTCCCTAATGGGTGACCTAAAGAAACAGCTCCACCGTTTACATCAACTTTGCTAGCGTCTAATCCTAATGCTTTGATGTTGGCTAATCCTACAACAGAAAAAGCTTGGTTAAGTTCCCAGAAATCAACATCATCATTTTTTAATCCAGCTTTTGCCAATGCGATAGGCAATGCTTTTGAAGGTGCAGTAGTAAACCATTCTGGTGCTTGAGCAGCATCAGCATAACTAACAAGTTTTGCCAAAGGCTTCAGTCCAAGTTCTTCCATTTTTTCTTTGCTTACCAAAATTAAGGCAGAAGCACCATCATTAAGCGTAGAAGCATTGGCAGCAGTTACCGTTCCTTCTTTGTCGAATACAGGACGTAAAGTAGGGATCTTGTCCATTCTCACATTTTTGTACTCTTCGTCTTCACTAACAACGATAGCATCACCTCTACGTTGAGGTACTTCAACAGGAACAACTTCATCGTTAAACTTTCCAGCATCCCATGCCGCAGCAGATCTAGTGTATGACTCTATCGCAAATGCATCTTGCTCTTCTCTAGTAATGTTGTTTTCTTTTGCACAAAGCTCTGCACAAACACCCATATGGGTTTTGTTGTACACATCAGTCAAACCGTCTTTCACCAATCCGTCAATCATTTTCACGTCACCCAATTTGGTTGCGTTACGTGCATTGTAGTAATGAGGAACCATAGACATGTTTTCCATGCCACCTACTAATACACAATCGTTGTCACCAGCCAAAATAGACTGAGCACCCATGGCAATAGCTTTCATTCCTGAAGCGCATACCTTATTTACCGTAGTACAAGGAACACTTTGGTCTAGTCCAGCAAACATAGCTGCTTGACGCGCTGGCGCTTGACCTAAATTTGCTTGCAATACATTACCCATGATTACTTCTTGGATGTGTTTTGCATCGATACCAGATTTGCTAATGGCACCTTTGATTGCAGTTGCGCCTAATTGTGTGGCAGGAACAGTTGATAATGAACCACCAAAACTCCCTATTGGAGTACGCACAGCTGCTACGATATATACTTCTTTCATGATATGATTTTTAATGTTAGTAAACTATGTTTTTAAGTGTTTGTTTTCGAGCAACAAAACTACTCATTTTGCTGCTAAATTAAGATCAGAGTGAGAGTTGTTATCTTTACTGCTTTATTGAGTGTATATGAAGAAGTTTTTAAAAGCAAACACAGGCGTTATTAGTGCTGGATTGTTGGTGTTGGCCAGCTTAATGTTGGTGGTGTATATGCTGCCAAAAAGAGCCAGTTTTAAGTACGATTTTCAACTAGGTAAGCCTTGGAAGCAAGAAAACCTGCTGGCGCCGTTTGATTTTGCTATCCTTAAATCGGAAGCTGAATTAGCACTAGAAAAAGAGGTGATTACATCAAATTTCGCTCCTTTTTATCAATTCAACGAAGATCTGATTACACAGAAACTCGATCATTTTAAAGGCAGCTTGGCGCAGGCTATGAAGCTAGTCAATATTGAGGACAGCAAAGCTTTTAATCAATATTACCATATTGGAGTAAAGGCTCTTAAAGATGTCTATGCACGTGGAATTGTTGACATTTATCCAGAACACGAATCCCAAAAAGACCAGTTGGTTATTCAATCTATCAGGAAAGAAGTGGTAGAAGAAAGACCTTTAACAGCCTTTTATACCTTATCGAAAGCCGCCAAAAAAATTGCAGAATTGGTAGAGTTTCAACCCATATTTGCTGAAGATTCTATTGACTTATTACCTTTGATAGAAAGCGAATTGGCCTATAATGTGCAATATGATAAGCAAAAAACCGAAACACAACTAGCCAACATATTAGATAAACTCAGTTTGACTACTGGCAAAGTAGAGAAAGATGAGGGAATTATATTCCAAGGGGAAATTGTTAATCAAGAAAAATATCAAAAAATAAATTCTTTAAAAGAAGTCTATAACAAAACTATTGGTGAAACAGGAAACCTTTGGATAGGTTTTGGTCAGTCTATTTTAGTGCTGATATGCATGATGGCCATGTTGCTATTTATGAGTTTATTTATTGACGATTTGTTTGGTCAATTGAGCAAAATGACTTTTTTGGTCATGTGTGTTTTGTTGGCTGTGATACTGACAAAAGCAATCAGTGAGTTACAAGTGTTTAGCATATATTTAGTGCCACTGTGTATTATTCCTATTGCACTCAAGGCATTCTACGATTACCGAGTAGCCTTGTTTGTTCATTTTCTAATACTCTTGGTCTTAGGCTTATTGGTGCCCAAGCCGTACGAATTTATTGTCATGCATGGACTAGGTGCAATGGCGGTGTTGTTTAAACTGGGGCAAATTAAAAAAAGATCACAGTTTTTTGTTTCAGCCTTTATTGTCTTCATTGCCTATTCTATTGTTTATTTTGCGTTTTCCATTATTCAAGACGGAGGAATAAACGACCTTAACTATATTGATTTTGCATGGTTGGCAGGTAGTGCATTACTAACCTTGTTTGCTCAACCTTTTATCTACATGGTTGAAAAACTATTTGGTTTTGTGTCCGAAACCACTTTGATGGAACTGTCGGACACCAATAACGAGTTGTTGAGAGAATTGGCATCAAAAGCACCGGGTACGTTTCAGCACACCTTGCAGGTAGCCAATTTGGCCGAATCGTGTGTGCAACAAATGGGAGGGAATGCATTGTTGATACGAGCAGGTGCAATGTATCACGATATTGGAAAAATGTACCAACCTAAGTTTTTTATTGAAAACCAACACACAGGTCTAAATCCGCACAATAAGTTGAAGCCTGAAGAAAGTGCCGACATTATCATACAGCACGTGATAAGAGGGGTGGAGATGGCGCGTAAGCATGGTTTGCCTGAGGTTATCATTGATTTTATTCGTACACATCATGGTACCACCCGGACAGAGTATTTTTATAGAACCGCTAAAGAAAAAGACCCAGAAGTGTCGGAAGACATGTTTAGGTACCCTGGACCAGCACCTAGAAGCAGAGAAATGTCGGTATTGATGATATGTGACTCGGTAGAAGCAGCATCAAGAAGTTTGAAAGAATACAGCAAAGAATCGATTAATGTGCTGGTAGATGGCATCATAGATCATCAAATGAGAATGAATCAGTTTGTAAACGCCGATATTACCTTTAGAGACATCTCAGTACTCAGAAAAGTGTTGAAACGTAAGTTGCTGGATATCTACCATGTACGTGTAGAATATCCGAAAGAATAAAAAAAAATGGCAGAAAGCACAAAAAGGCTTTGCTGGATTGATTTGAATTATTAGATTTGCCACCGCAATTGCACCTTGGAGGGATGGGTGAGTGGCTGAAACCACATGTTTGCTAAACATGCGTACTGGGAAACTGGTACCGGGGGTTCGAATCCCCCTCTCTCCGCTGTTAAAGCCAAGTAAATTTTATTATTTACTTGGCTTTTTTTTGTGAATTTTTTTAAGCTGGTTTTTTGCTTTCTAAAACGAGTTAAAAATGCTAAGCTTGGTAAATGTAGGATTTGTGAATCCTGCGGAGCGTAGCCGATTTAATGCGGCAAGATGCCGCGCCATTAACGTCGTAGCGAAGCTACGACGAGCGGGGACTTAAAACCACATCGCTTGTGAGTGAGCCGTTTAATAGCGACAAGAGGCCTATGAAAGATATTCCGTAAATCAAGCTAGCGAGTTTGGGGAAAAAGGTGGGAAGCAGTTTCTACTAAGTTAAACCCGCATTATGCATTAGAAAATCTATTACGTCTTGAAACTGCTTCAAACTATGGGTTGCACGTCATATCGAAGCCTCACCATAGCGGTGGCTATGCTTTCGTTTCGAAAGACCATATTTTATTGCGTTTTCAAGACTCACGACAAAGTTCTAATGCATAATGCGGGTTAAATGAAAAGAGCGTTGTATCAAACCTTCCTTCCCACCTGTGGCTGCAGTTCGCGTAGTATTTACGATAATGTTTTTCTTATGCCTTAATCTTTGTTGCTTTCTTTTCAAGAAAAAAGTAAAGCTAAAATGGAAGAGTTATTAATTTTTAGTAAGGTTCAATTTACAAACCAAACCTACTTTCGAACAATGAAAAGAGTTCAGGGTTAGCCCTTCGATATTTTAAAAGA
>JBLIDJ010000161.1:0-4509 GCA_047634195.1 Flavobacteriales bacterium | reverse complement strand
GAGATAATCCACAAGGTTTTATAATCTCTCGAATTTCCTCAATCTCCAAAGCAATCATTTTTTGGGGTGTATTCGCTCGTTCAAAAAGTGAGGGGGTAATAAGGTTTACCCGTTTATCAGTGCATTGCGCACTCAATAAAACAGCAATAAGTAAGGTGTATTCATCGGTGTGATCGAGCGGAATAGGTGTGGTGGGATACAATTCTTCCAGTGTGTTTAAAATAAACTGTACTCTTTCAGCTTTTTTCATAAAGCGATCGCTTGTTTTTGTTTGCTGCTTTGAAACAAATAAGACAAGGTGTTGTCAGCTATGCTTATGTTCACAATGTTTACTTGTTCTTGATAGATGTCCATGAAAACACTGTTTGATAGTTCATACGACAGCTTTTTGTCAACAGGCGTAGTTTCCAAATAAATCCATACTACATCATAGTCTATTTCTGCACCTACATAAGTAATGGGGAGTGTTGGATAAAAACTAAAATTTTCTTGAATGTACGCTTCAATCAAAGGTTGATAATTATCGATGGATGTTTGATCGTCAATTCTGAGGCTATCATTTGTTTGTTTTAATGCAATTTGCAAATCGTCGGTAAACACCTTTAAGCTGATCTCCAATTGTTGGTTTTTGTCATTTAATACTACTTGGCTGATACTCACATAAAACTTATGTGAAACAAAACTCATACAAGAAATGAGTAGGATTAGCAATACAATTTTTCGTGTCATTAGTTTCATTTGTGGGTAAAAATAGGGTGATTAAATGAAACATACTTTATACAAAAATGTAAATTGCCACTTTTTAAAACACAATGTCTTCATTTCAACTGTATGTAAAACTAGGATGGGATCACCTTTCCGATTTGAATGGCTACGATCACATGCTCTTTTTGTTGGTGTTGGTGGTTGGTATACAACTCAAGCAATGGAAACAAATAGGGGGGTTGGTTACAGCCTTCACGATAGGGCATACGTTAGCCTTGTTTTCGGTGGTGTTATTCAGTTTTCCTGTCCCTGTTGACCTTGTCGAACAAGGTATCTTGTGGAGTATTGTTGCTTTAGCAATACAAAAGTTGGTGTTAAGCTTTCGCCAAAAAGAAACAAACGTCCGATGGAATCCACAATATGCATTGGTCTTGTTTTTTGGCCTTATCCATGGCTTAGGATTTAGTAGTTATTTAAAAGCTATGATTTTGCCTGAAAAAATTGTTGTTTCGCTGCTCGGATTCAACCTTGGGTTGGAGTTGGCTCAAATTGCTTTTGTTTGCTTAATTTTGAGCGTTTTTATTTTATTGTATAAATTTTTTAACACAAATATTATTACACGAATAGTGACCACAGTTGTTTCGGCATGGGTCCTTTTTTTACTAACACAAAATACATGAAGAAATTATTATTAGGAGGCCTATTGTTAATAGGTTTTGTTGCTTTTGGTCAAGAGGAGAATATCAACAAAAACAAATTCCGTCAACTAAAAACTGAATTGGCTACTCCCAATGTTTACAGAACAGCTTCTGGAGCGCCTGGACATGACTATTACCAACAACAAGCCGATTACAATATCGCTTTGGAATTGAACGATGAAAAACAACGTATTGATGGTACTGAAACCATTACATACATAAACAACTCGCCAGATGCGCTTGATTACCTTTGGGTGCAGCTAGATCAAAATGTACGAGCAAAAGATTCTGATAGCCGTAAAATAGCTACGGGTGACATGGCAAGTAAAATTTCATTTGCACAATACGATGCCATGAAAAACGAATTTGATGGTGGTTTTAAAATCGAGTACGTAAAAGACGCAAGTAACAAGGGAATGAAATACACCATCAATAAAACAATGATGCGTATTGATTTGCCAAAAACCTTACGTGCTGGTGCAAGTGTAAGTTTTAACATAAAATGGTGGTACAACATCAACGATCGCATGAAAATTGGTGGTCGTTCAGGTTATGAGTACTTCGAAGAAGATGACAACTACTTATACACCATTGCTCAGTTTTACCCTCGTATGGCTGTGTACAATGAAGTAGAAGGATGGCAAAACAAACAATTCTTGGGTAGAGGCGAATTTGCACTTCCATTTGGAGATTACAAAGTAAGTATTACCGTACCTAGCGATCACGTGATTGCTGCTACAGGTGATTTAAAAAACGCAAGCAGTATATTGACAAGCGCACAACGCAGCAGGCTAAGCAAAGCAAGAACGTCTGAGGAGCCTGTGATTATTATTACAGAAGAAGAAGCTAGAAAAGCTGAAGAAGCTAAATCTAAAAGTAAAAAAACATGGGTTTTTCAAGCAGACAATGTGAGAGATTTTGCTTTTGCATCGTCTAGAAAATTTATCTGGGATGCTAAAGGAGTAAAACTTGGTGGCAAAACAGTTATGGCCATGTCTTACTATCCTAAAGAAGGTAACCCTTTGTGGGAAAAGTACTCTACCAAAGCAGTAGAGCAAACTTTATTGACTTATTCTAAGTTCACATTTGACTATCCTTATTCAAAAGCAATTTCGGTTCATGCTGCTTCAATAGGTATGGAATATCCAATGATTTGCTTTAACTATGGTCGTCCAGAAAAAGACGGAACATATTCTGATCGTGTGAAATACGGTATGTTGGGTGTGATTATTCACGAAGTAGGGCACAACTTTTTCCCTATGATTATCAACTCTGACGAACGTCAATGGACTTGGATGGATGAAGGATTAAATACCTTTTTGCAATACCAAACCGAAAGAGAATTTGACACCGGTTTTCCTTCAAGAAGAGGGCCAGCTAGAAAGATTGTTGGATACATGAAAGGCGATAAAAGTAAAATCTCTCCTATTATGACTAACTCAGAATCTATTTGGCAATTTGGAAACAATGCCTACGGAAAGCCAGCAACTGCTTTAAATATTTTGAGAGAAACGATCATGGGACGTGAGTTGTTTGACTTCGCTTTTAAAACCTATGCACAACGTTGGATGTTTAAGCACCCTACACCTGCAGACTTTTTTAGATCTATGGAAGATGCTTCTGGTGTTGACTTGGATTGGTTCTGGAGAGGTTGGTTTTTTAGTACCGATCACGTAGAAATAGGAATGGAAGATATCAAATGGTATCAAGTAAATTCTCAAAATCCTGCTACTGAGTTTGCGTTTAACACCGCTGCAAAGGAAAGTGAGCCAAAAGATATCGCTTACCAACGCAACGAAACAGACATTAAACAAACCATGGCTGAAGGAGATGCAGGATTAGTAGATTTCTACAATACCTACGACCCACTAAAACCTACGGTGTTTGACGAAAAAGAATACGAGAAGTTGAAAGAAAAACTAGACGAAAAAGAACTTGCTTCTTTAACGGATGGTAAAAACTTCTATGAAATTACGTTTTCAAACAATGGTGGATTGGTTATGCCTCTAGTACTATCGTTTACGTTCGATGACGGTACTTCTGAGCTTCAGCGTATTCCTGCTGAAATTTGGAAAATGAATACTGAAAAAATCACGAAAGTATTTTCTTTCGACAAAGAAGTGGTGAGTATTGTGTTGGATCCATTTTTGGAAACTGCCGATACAGAAACCAACAACAACTATTGGCCAAAAAGAGTACAACCAACTCGTTTTGACTTGTACAAAAGCAAAAAACGTACACAAGAAAACCCGATGCAGTTGTATAAAAGAGCTGCAGAAGAAGAGACTTCTACCGAGAAGTAATTTCTTTGAGGAAGGTTAAATTCTTCAACTAATATTTGAAAAAGAGGTTTAAGGTGTAAGTCTTAAACCTCTTTTTTGTGTCTAACTTTTTTTTTTGAATTCCGAAAACTGAGATTGATGTTAAAAGACCTGGCAGATCTTCGAGCTTACAGGTCTTCGAGCTTAATAGTTTAGCTTATGTTTTTTTGGGAAACTGAAAAATTGTAAATTGTTTATAACGGTCTGTTTTTTATCAAACATGCATCGATTTTAAATAACAATCCACTTATCCTTGCCCTCCTCATAATATTTCCTTTAATTTCAACTCACGACCAGCTCAATTAATACACCATGGAAAATGCATCGGACATTCGGTTTACGTTTCTAACAAGAGATGACAATGACGCTCTGCGCGACTTGTATGTTCAGGTTTTTGGGAGGCAGGTAGGTGAGCAATATTTTGTTGTAAAGTATGGGCTTGATATCCCCAATTTTGATCAATTTTCTGTTGTAGCTAAAAAATCAAATCAGGTAATCGGCTTTTTTGGAGGGATAAAACAACACTTTGTAAACCAAGAGGGCAGGCAAATGACCATGATGTCATGTGGCGATTATTTGTTGCTAAAGGAGTACAGAGGGCTAGGGGTTTTTGATCAATTGTATCAAGTAATACTTCAAAAAACAATTCAGCAAAAATTTGATTACATCTACGCCTTCAATAGCATGCAGACGCATAAAATAGCCAAAAAGTGGGGTTGGAGTGATGAAGTTGGCATGTGCAGATTGCAAATAAATATGTATCCTTTTTCTACCTCAAAACTGAT
>JBLIDJ010000160.1:0-4529 GCA_047634195.1 Flavobacteriales bacterium | reverse complement strand
AAAGCAAGCATTTTCAGGAGTTGTATGGACATTTATAGAGACATTTTTAATTAAAGGCCTAACCTTTATTGTTGGTATTTACCTAGCTCGGATTCTAGGTCCAGCTGATTTTGGGCTTATTGGCATGTTGGCCATTTTTATAGGCGTAGGCACAACCCTTGTTGATAGTGGTTTATCGTCGTCTTTGATACGAACTCCTGATGCCAATCACAAAGATTTTACAACGGTATTTTACGTCAACCTATTAATTAGCTTGGTTATCTATGGTATAGTATTCGCCATAGCGCCCTGGGTAGGCGAATTTTACAATCAACCCATCTTGGTTGACATTATGCGTGTTTATTGCCTTTCCTTTATTATCTCTGCCTTTTCCGCGGTACAATTGGCTATACTCAATAAAAAGATGTTGTTTAAGCAAATAATGTTTTTAACCATCCCCGGAGTTGTCATTGGCTCAACTGCTGGTGTTTACCTAGGGTATATAGATTGGGGAGTATGGAGTTTGGTTTATATGCACTTAGTTACACAGCTTATTTTCACGGTTGTGTTGTGGCTTAAATCATCATGGAAACCGAACCTTTCGTTTTCGATGACAATACTTAAAAAGCACTTTAATTTTGGTTATAAGCTTATGCTTTCAGGGCTGCTAGATAAAGTATTTAGCAACGCCTACCATGTGGTTATTGGAAAATATTTCTCGATAGAATCATTGGGTTATTTCGAACGTGCTCAAACAATAAATCGATATCCAGCCAATACAATTACAGGGATATTAAGCAAAGTCACCTTTCCGTTATTAGCGGGCATACAAAATGATAAAGCAAAAATTAAAGAGGTGTATAAACGCATACTTCAATTTTCGTTTTCTATTTCAGCTCCGTTAATGCTAGGGAGTGCAGCTATTGCAAAACCATTACTTTTAATTTTACTTGGAGAAAAATGGTTGCCAGCGGTGCCCTTATTTCAAATTTTTTGTTTTTCAGCCATTCTTATCCCTATTCATGCCTTTAACATTAATGTGTTGAAAGTTTATGGGCGAAGTGATCTGTTTTTAAAATTAGAGATTTACAAAAAAGTCTTAATAGGCATCAGTATTTTGTGCGCATATCCTTTTGGTGTGTTTGGCATAGCCTGGAGTATGGTCGTTGTTTCAGTATTAGCATTGCTCATAAACACCTATTACAGCAATCGAATATTACATTACAAAACCATCTCACAACTAAAAGATATTACCATCTATTTTATTTTGGCCATATTGATGGCGCTTGTCATGTTTGCCTTAGTTAGTTATTTGCCTTGGTCAAATGTGTATCTTGTTGCCACAGCATCAATTGTTGGTATTGTATTGTATTTGAGTCTCAATATGATTTTCAAAACGAGTTCGCTTACCTACGGAAAAGAATTATTAAAAGCCCTAAAAAAATGACACCTGTAACTTTGCCTTTTCTTCCTCCAAAAGGAGAATATGAACAATACGTAGATAAAATTTGGCAAAGTGGCTGGATTACTAATATGGGGCCACTTTCCGTTGAACTTGAAGATAAGCTAAAAGCGTTTTTAAGCGTCGACAACCTATTATTTGTAACCAGCGGAACCATTGCTTTGCAAATGGCTGTAAAAGCGTTGAATCTTACGGGTGAAATTATAACAACACCCTTTTCTTTTGTCGCAACTTCAAGCACCATTGCTTGGGAAGGTTGTAAACCCATATATGTTGACATTGATAAGAATAGCCTGAACATTGATGCTACTAAAATTGAAGCAGCTATAACGAGTAAAACATCTGCTATCTTAGCGACTCACGTATACGGAAATCCATGTGATATTGAAAAAATAGAACAGATTGCCAAAAAGCATAACCTAAAAGTCATATACGATGCAGCACATGCTTTTAATGTGCAATATCAAGGAAAATCGGTATTTGAATACGGAGATATTTCTATATGCAGCCTTCATGCAACTAAATTATATCACTCTATTGAAGGAGGGTTTTTAGTCTCAAAAAGTGACGAGATAAATCAGAAACTGGAATATATCCGAAATTTTGGATTTAATGGACCTACTGATTTTGTTGAGCTTGGGTTGAATGGTAAAAATTCAGAGTTTCATGCTGCCATGGGTTTAGTAAACTTGAATTATGTGTCAGAAATTATTGAGAAAAGAAAGATTTTAACTGAAAGATATAACGCACACTTAGAAGTGAAAGGCATCTGGTTCCCATCATGGAGCGACAAGGCAACTATCAATTATGCCTATTACCCTATCATATTTGATTCTGAAGCTATGCTATTGGAATGTCAAAAACAATTACGAGAAAAGCAGATATTTACTAGGCGATACTTTTACCCAGCACTTTCTGTAAGCTTGCCTTACATCGTAAAAACGAATTTACAGGTGGCCGATGAAATTTCTTCAAAAGTACTATGTTTGCCACTATATTTTGCATTGACATTTGAAAAGATTGATGAGATTTGTCAGATAATCTTAAACGTCAAAAACCCATTTTAAAAAATTGAATTTTAAAAGCAAACAACTAAAGTTTACAGGACTATCTAAAACATACCAATTCTTGCTATTGGTAATGTTTGCCGCCATACCCTTGTTTGCCATTGATGTATTCCGTATTAAAATAGGAGCCCTAAGCATTACCATTTCGCTAATCATTTTACTCATACTTTTTTTATTGAGTAAGCAGCGCCTACAGACTATTCCAAAAATTATATGGCGGATTATTGGGGTAGTTTTCATCTTTCATCTAGTCACCATATTTTATGCTTATGATGCTGATTTAGTATTAAAATACTCCTTAAAGTATCTATTTTGGATCGTTATTTTTTGGATGAGTAATGTTGTATTCAACAACTTAAAGAAACCGCCATTGCGAGCCTTTCAAGTGATGGCTGTTTGCTCGTCTTTATTAGGAATATACCTCATATATACCTCTTTATTTACCTTAAAAGTGGGAGCAATATTTTTTGAAGGAACAGGTAGAAATCAAATACAAGTTTATTTGGTGTTGCTGATGCCGTTGTTAGGGTATTTGTATTCAAAAACAAACAAATATATCTATGTCTTCTCCTTAATTATTAATGCAATCGTGAGCATATTCTTAGCTTCAAGAGGCTTGTGGGTTGCTTTAGCATTGGGCTGGGGGGTTTGGTTTGCCTTTAGTGTTTTAAAAAACCTTTCATTCAGAAGGATTATTTTCTACAGCATATTGGTGGCAACAATAACCACACTTTCTTCAAAAATTAAGGTTGGAGCTAGTGTGTGGACTTATGTGACTAAACGATTTGAATCTATTTTTACGATCAATGAACAGATAAATGACGGACATATCGATTCGATAACAGAAAGAGCATCCTTGATAAAACTAGCTTTAAATGACTTTTATCTTCATCCTTTTTTTGGGAGAGGGCTAGGGACATTTGAATTAACAAATGTTATTGGTAAAATAACGCACAATGACTACTTGTTTTTTTTATGCAGCTTCGGTATTATTGGGTTGTTGCTCTTCTTGTTTTTTGAATGGAAAGTTCTGCAGAAACTCAATAAAAGGGGATTGGCAACCCTGATTGCACCTTTTTTTATCGACCTTACATTCATTAATGCGTATACCTTTCCACTGTTTCCTATTTTTTTAGGTTTATATTTTAGCAACTTGTTTCTTTTTGAAGAAAACTTCAGAAAAGGAAGATTGAAAAAACAGACTTGATGTTTCAGGAAGGAACAAAATATTTAGAAATCATTTGTTGACAAATTTATCGAATAGAGCGAGGAAGGTCAAGCATTTTAAGAGTAACTGTCTTTTCCCTTTTTTAGTGATTATTTGTTAATTATGTGTCTACACCTTCAATGTTTCTAGTTTTTTTTGGCTTCTATTACAGTAATCTGTTTTCTTTGCAGAATATTTAAAGAGAACGTTAGATGAAATTAAACGAATACTGTCCTAATAAAATTGATGTACAAGAACGATTGCCTATGAAGTTATTATTAAACTACGGTATACAATCCTATCTCCATAAGGGGCAGCATTATATTTTAGACACGTTTAGTACATACATTTATGAAATTACTTCTCAAGTTGATGAGCTTGTATTAATCTTGTCTGTGAGCGAATCTACCCCCCCCGATAACTTTAATCCGCTTCAGCAAACAGATGTTATTAAAATAGTGCAAATTCCGGCATTTAATTCCATGATTTCTGGATTTAAAGTCAGACATGAAGTAAAGCGAATTGTCAATCAGTTGGATCTTACTGGAATTACCAAGGTCTTGTCAAGATTTCCTAACCCTTTATGGGGTCTTTTTTATACGCTAGCTAAAAAAAACAACCTTCCTTTCAGCCTACACTTTGTCGGCAACCCCATTAAATTGAATCTCGATTTATATAAAAGTGTTAAATGGAGTTATAGAAAAGCTAAATATGCTGTAAAAGTATTGTTGTTAAAAATCAGTAGATGGTATATTGAGCAAACGAAAAAAGAAATAGATGGATTAATCTCTAATGGAAGTGAAATACCAAACTT
>JBLIDJ010000159.1:0-4634 GCA_047634195.1 Flavobacteriales bacterium | reverse complement strand
ATTACTTTTTCAAATTCTTCTCTTGACAAATATGGAGCTAATGCTTCTTCAAGTGGAGTGTCGTGCTCAGGAACTTTGTACATAGAACTGCTTTTCTTATGCAATATTTCATACGTTGTTTCCCATTGTTTTTTAGTTCGCATGGCATACCTCAATGCCGTCATCCATGCTATGTGTCTGTTGGTAATCGTTTTTAAAATTTCTGTTTCTTCCTTTTTTTCTTCTGCTCTGTGCATGTAAAAACTATCTTTTAATGTGATGATAAAAGATCGTGATGTATTAACTATGCCTCCCCAAATTTTTCGTGCTTCCCATATTCTGTCATAGGCAGCA
This sequence comes from Flavobacteriales bacterium, assembly GCA_047634195.1. GTDB lineage: Bacteria > Bacteroidota > Bacteroidia > Flavobacteriales_D > Luteibaculaceae > JBLIDJ01. Next base: position 4,301 of record JBLIDJ010000159.1, on the reverse strand, counting down.
TTATTCTGGAAACCAACCATAAAAGCTACGGCAGTGCCAATAAGTCCCACAGGGGCCAGTGGGACTTGTAGCCACTTTATGTCAAAAATCTCATACAGTGCTGTAAATGTTGAAGCAAAAACGGTGAAAAAAAATAGCTCTCGTCTTGTCCAAATTAAAACACTCTTAAAGGAAAATCGTCTTTTTACGTACATGTATCTTTATTTTAAGTCGAAATATAAGGATTGTAAAGAAATCTAAATAACTTACTGAATACAAATATGTACGTAAGTCATTAGCATTGTCTCAAAATAAATAGGTATCATAGTGCTAACAATTCTTAAACTTCCTTAATGATTCATAAAAAAGATGTCCTAAAAATTAAAATGGGCAAACACTTTCCTCCACAACTGCGCCTGCTTTGCTACGCAATTGCCGTAATTGGCATTTTAATGATACTTGGCGGTTCTTTTATTTTTGGAAGTATTGTCCTCGTCTCTAGCATATTTATAATCAGAGCACCTAGTGGTATTCAGGTGGATGTGCATAATAAGAGTTACAGAAATTACCCTTTTATTTTTAGTCGTAAAGCAGGTTGGCAGTCTTTAAAAATCTATACTGATATTTCGATCTTAAGTAAAACTATCTCTCAAACCATGCACAGCGCTAGAACTATGGGCAACTCTATTTCTACCAAAGATACATTTCATGACATTTGTTTACTGAATAAGGCTCACCGAAAAAAGTTGATTCTCAAACGATTCAAAAACTTAGATGATGCTAAAAAAGAACTTCCCGTTTTTGCTGAGCAACTTGCGTTAAACATGGCAAAATATAACCCTGTTATTTCTGACAAAACACTAGCCAGAAAAAGGAAGGATAGGTAATTAATGACTCAGAATTTGTCGATAATAAAAATAAGATAATCGACGGACTATCGTGTGTAGTGAAAGATTATGCATAACTTTGTAGTCTTAACATCTATGGGACCGACTGGTTTTGACAGCAGGAGCGATGGATATGTAAGCATGTCGAGCATTGATATTTTTGGCTCGTAAATCTCAAGGTATCACCGCTTTAATTGGCGAAAACAATTATGCAATGGCTGCATAATCTGACAAAGTTAGATTAAGCTTAATCCCCGCGAAGATAGTAACGAGGACCATTATCCCAGCAAAAGTGCACCTGATACTTTTGCTATATGGGGTATAACGAGTTTGGGTTAGTCTTGTAAAGGTTTCGATAACAGGGCGAAATTAAGAAACTAAGCTTTAGTTTGGATGTTTGTGTCCTGACTACTGTCGAAAATTAATCACAAAATACACATGTAGAAAGCTTATACATACCTTGTTTGGACGAGGGTTCGAATCCCTCCGGTTCCACAAATTAACTAACCCTAACAATTGATTTTGTTAGGGTTTTTTGTTTCAGCATGAAACTTGCACCAAAATATGTTGTGTACCTCAATACTCTCACTCAATCTCAAGTGAATACCTCATGTTCGATTTTGATAAGCTCGATGTTTATGTCAAAGCCAAAAAGTTTAATGGCTCGGTAAGCAATTTCCTGAAAGCGAACAAAGCAGATAACACCACCAAAGATCAATTGCGAAGAGCTTTGTTTAATATCGTGCTCAATATTGCAAAGTTCTAATGCATAATTCGGGTTACCCTTTACAAACCACTAATCATACTACTGGTCGCAGGTTATAAAAACAAAAAAGGCTAGATGAAACACCTAGCCTTTTTTCAAATATGATTAATTACGTTTTAAAACTCACCTCTACCTAGTGCTTTAAGCATTTTGGCATGACTGCTAACCGCCTTAACAAAGGTTGGTTCTACATTGTAAGGTACTCCAAACTCTTTAGCTGTTTGTTCTACAATTTTAGACAACCTGCTGTAGTATACGTGACTAATGTGTTGAAACAAATGATGTTCGATTTGAAAATTCAAACCACCTAAATACCATGTTAAAAATTTACTTTTTGGAGCAAAATTCGTCGTGTTAGCTAATTGATGTAAAGCCCAGTTAGCATCCATTTTACCATTTTCGTTTGGTAATTTGTAATCAGACTCTGGCATAACATGTGCCGATTGAAAAATAGTACTTAATGTTAATCCAGCCAACATATGCATTAATACAAAACCGACAACAATAATAGGCCAAGAAAAAGGCAACAACATCAATGGCAATACCAAAGTAACGATGTAATAAAACACCTTTACTCCAATCAATCTGAACAACAATTCATAGAATGATTTTCTAACATGTGTTTTAAGTAAACCTCTTCTGTCGTAATCTTTTAATTGTTTAAAATCTTTTGTTGTAATCCACATCAACGTCATTAAACTGTACAAAAACCAAGCATAAATATGTTGATACTTGTGCGCTTTTTTTACTGGTTGGTGAGGAGAAAAACGTAAAACAGGTCCAGAATCAATATCGTCATCAAAACCTTCTACGTTTGTAAAAGAATGATGCAATAAGTTATGTTGAATTTTCCAACATACAGCACAACCTCCCACAAGATTAATTAATAATCCTACGTATTTATTAACGCTTTCTTTTTTAGAATATGCACCATGATTTGCATCATGCATTACAGACATACCTATGCCTGCCATTCCAAATCCCATAACAACCCAGCAAGCGAACATAATTGGCACGCTGTTAAATGAGCCAAAATAAAGGACACCCAAAGGGACGCAATAAATAGCTAGCATGGTAATGGTTTTAAGAACCATTCGTGCATTTGCGTAAGGTGAAATTTTATTTGATTCAAAAAATTCTTTTACTCTTTCTCTTAGAACATTATAAAATTCTGCTCGAGAATCGTTGGCAAATCTTACTGCTTTAAAACCCATCTTTCTGTATTAAATTAGTTCTTAATATCTGCTGCAAAAATACAACATAATCTATAATCTTTAATAGCTATTCGTCAAAACACAAAAGATTCCTGATAAGAAGTCTTTTTAAAAAATAATAGTGCTTTTTATTGAATAATTAGTTGCTCTTGTTTTACAATAACATCATTCATTTTAAACTGTACAAAATATACTCCAGCAGGATGATCTAGTGATAACTCGTAAGTATTGCTTCCTTTCAGATCCCAAGATTTAGAAACTCTACCCGCTACATCTAACAATGTCACTTGTAATTGTTCTGTATCGTTGGTGCTTATTTTCAACCAATTATTAGCTGGATTAGGATAAAGTGCAATTCTTGTATTATTACTCAACTCATCAACCCCAACTTGCCAATCGTAAGTAAGAACATTGGAAGGAGCTGAACTACAACCCTCTTCATTGGTATACACTGCATAATAATCAGCGGGTGCTCTCTCAGGAACATAAAAAGAACCTGTACTAACCATCTCATCAGGACTTCCTACTTTATACCAGGTTATTAGTTCGTCTCCCGGTGTTGCCAAAAGTGTATCTGTTGATTGAGTAACAACGACTCCTGTTGGACTAGGGGTGAAAATAGCCTTGAAAGAAGGTGTTGTGTCAGTACATGTACTTGCGTCTTGCACAAGTGCTCTGTAATATGTGTCAGATGTAATAGATGCGTAAATGGTATCAAAAGCAAGATTCAATGAGAAAAAATCAATATTATCTGGAGAAATTTCCCAATCAATAACAGACCCACTATTTCCGCTTACATATAATTTCAATGAATCATTTTCACACACAAATGAACTTTCGCTTATAATCGTTCCAGCTTCAGCTTCATTGGTGTGCAATGCTACACTTTGGCTAGCAGTACATCCGTTGTCATCTGCTATGGTTAAAGTATAGAAGAAAAATTTATTGATAGAATCACCTGTAAAGATTACATCTAAAGTATTTGTTGCATCAAGATTGGCAGTTGTTCCTGTCCAATTGGCGCTATTAATTCCAGAAGAGAATGTTCCTTGTGATTCTACACCACCCAACAAAACATCTACCCAATTACACACTTCAACAACACTCGAGATAACATCTACCCCATCCACTGTTATTAGCACAGTAGGATCCATGTTCGGAGAAGTTGTGAAACTTGACGTGTCGCATAATATTGCTGTTCCTTCAGCACTAAACGGTACAATTTTCCAATCGTATGATGTATTTACCAACAATACTGAAGCTAAATATTCTTGTATTGCTCTATCTCCAATGCTGTCAACTTTCACCAAAGGCGAACCTGTTTCTCCAAAGTAAACATAATAACCATCAATTGACGTACTGTCTCCAGACCACTGCAACAAAGTAGATTGACATTTATCCGAAGCCCCATCAACTGGTGAATCATTCGTTAAACATGGAGGAGGTGTTCCAATT
>JBLIDJ010000158.1:0-4634 GCA_047634195.1 Flavobacteriales bacterium | reverse complement strand
GAATATAAAATGCTTTTAGTCGACAATTAGCAAACATTTAATCATTAAAAACTAAAGAAATTAAAAAGATTGCATTAAGTGTTATGGGACTAACCATAATGATGTTTTTTGCTTGTGATAAGGAAGCAGACTTACCTATAGACATCAAGAATAAGGTTGAAAGTAGAACCAAAAAAATAACGGTAGATGAAATGAAGGGCATCCGCTCACGTTTCCAAAATTCATCTAAAAAAAGTACCATTTTGGAAGGAGGACATACGGAATATATCCCCATGCAAAATACGGTAGATGTATTTGAGGTTATTTTGAATTCTACGTATGCTGTAAGGTATGATGATAAAAGTTATGAAGTCTGGGAGTCAGAAATAGTTGAGTTTGAACTTGATTACACAGAATTAAACGGTAATTACTTTTTTAATAGTGTAAACGTGTATACTGAAGCCCAAATTCTTTCTGACCTAGTTAGAAATAAAGAATTAAGCTTAGATCCCGATCGAAAGTTTATTGTGATAGACATAGAACCCCTGGAAGTAAAGGCTGATGGTGAGTTTAGGTTTGCTATGACCACGATTTCAGCGAAAGTTGTAGCAGGTTCGATTGAAGACCCCGCAGATTATTATGCGTTTGATTGGACATGGGGCAATGGACACAGACTCGATGATAATGGAAATAAGAAAACATGGGGTTGTTTTCCCGATGATCTAAACTTACGTACTCAAGAAGTAGGCGGTGCATGTGGCGTAATTTCAGAAAACATAAAGAAATATTATTTTGATCATGGTTCGGATGCTTCACCATATTGTGACGGTACGTTCAGTACAGATGTAAAAACTATGCATGTTGCTCCTGCTACGATGGGTGAATACAGACATCACTATGACAAGTACAACGATGGAGTTGGGCCTTTAAGAGCTCATGGAATTGATTTAGAAGAAGAATGCGTTTCTGGTCAAGCGTTAAAAAACTTTTGGGTGCCATTTATGCTTAAACTTGCAAAAGATACCAGAGATCTTGATAGAAATCCTTATAAAGTAAGAAGAGGACAAAATGATAATGCGTTTTTCTATACTGAATCTACTAATAATCCACCTACTATGTTTCATATGAAATATCATTTAGTATTTGCAGATAAACAATGTGCACATGAATTAAGTAAATAAACTTTCAATTAATTAACATAACCAAGTTGGTCATTTGTACCAACTTGGTTTAAAACTTTAATGATGCGTTATACAATTTGGATCATACTTTTTTTATTAAACACCACGCTGCTTTCTGCTCAAACTATAGGTGAAGGTTATCTTTCTCAGCCTAGTTTTGCTTATTCTGATACGGAAGGAAAGGTGCATTTGTACAATCAATACTACAACCAAGAGGAAGACTTATCTTATTTTACTAATCCAATATTGCAGCATTTAACCTTTGATGTGGCTGGTAATATGATAGATAGTAGTACCATCAGCTTAAGTAATCCCGCCAATGGTTTTAATCTCAACAAAGGCTATGCACTAAACGACACGGTGGTTTTGATAGGAGGAGTTATGCCAAAAGGAGATCCTTCTTTTTGGCAGTTTCACATGATGCAACGAGTCAATAATAAAACCATAAAGGACAGCACTATTATCATCAACCTTGAAGATGGAATATTTAACTTGGAAGGCATGATTATAAATAGGCGAGGAAACTTGGTGTGTTTGTTCAGTGATGCTAATTTTAATCCTACTGCAAGTTATTTTGTGAAGTATCATTTTTTTGAAATTAACCCAAGTACCTTAACAGTAGTCAACGATTTTCACCTCAATTTTGACGACATTGAAGTAACGAGTCTATATGAGGCTACCAGTATGTTAGAAAACACATTTACTAATGAAATTATTGTCACTAACCTAAATTTCGAAACCTTTGTGTTTGATGCGACAACTTTTCGTTATAAAGCTTTTATAACTTACAAAATGGATAAACTCTTTGTTAATTCGACTCAAAATATTGCTAATGATAGCTTGAATAGAAGGGTGATGGTGACAGGGTTTTATGAACTTAGTGAATCGGGTACAGTAGCTCCAGGGTGGTCAAATCGCAGTAGAGAAGTATGTATTTATGTTATTAATGAGGATTTAAGCATAGCTGATAAAGTGTATTTTGAATCGAATGAACTTGAAATACCACTGGCACCGCTAGCAACTAATTTTGACATGGTAGATACAGGACATGTATGGATAGGAATGGGAGCTTATGAAGAGAATAGCTTCCCAGATAGGCTATATTCTAGGCAAATAAAATCTACGGTCAATGTTTGGTTAACGAGTATATCAGGCAATATAAGTTGTCACGCACAAATATTCGATTTGCTAGACAGCACCAACTATACACCCTGGCAAGTAATAGCTACGCAAGATGGAGGTGCCATGGTTTTTGGGACAGTGAACCTACTAAAACCAAACACACTAGGTGCCTTAACCATGTTGTTTTCGCTCAAAGTAAACAACAACTGCGAGGTAACCCAGGTAAAAGAATGGAATGTAAAAGGCAACAAAACTTTGTCTGTGTATCCAAACCCTGTGCAATCTACTTTGCATGTGGCCATAGAAAATCAGGGTATCTTAAATGGAAAAATTACGACTATCACTGGCAAAACAGTCAAGCATTTCACAAGCAACAACATTGATGTGTCAACCTTACCCATGGGAATGTATACCATACAAGTCATAGATAAGCAAGGAGAGGTAAGAGTCAGTCAGTTTGTGAAAGAGTAGGGTGCATTATCGCGAATAATATTAAGGGCAGCTAAAACATATCGACTTAAATTTTGCATCTTGCAGAATATGAAAAATCTATTATTCTTATTTACCCTTTGTTTTTCGTTTGTTGGTTCAGCTCAAACCGAAACTCCCAACATAATGATAGTAGTGATTGACGGCCCTCGTATGACGGAAGCTTTTGGTGATTCTACCTTTGCGAATGTGCCACAGATGCATCGACTGTTTAGTGATCAAGGCAGCATTTTTTCGAATTTCAAAAACAACGGCGTAACCAGTACTTGCCCAGGACATACAGCCATAACCACTGGGGTGTACCAAAAAATAGACAACACAGGAAAAGAGCTGCCTGCCAATCCTAGCATTTTTCAGTATTATTTAAAACAATCGGGCGTACCCAGAGAGAAAGCATGGATAGTAACAAGTAAAGGCAAACTGGAAGTATTGGCCAATACAACTGATTCGGTTTGGAACAATCAATTTAAACCAAAATACAACAGTGGTGGATCTTCAAATCCGTATCGAAACGATGTGCTAACACATAAAAAAGCCAAAGAAATCATTAAAAAACATGAACCTAAGATTATGTTGGTTCAATACATGGAGCCCGATATTTCTGGGCATAATGATGACTGGGAAGGATATTTAAAAGGCTTACAAACCAGTGATTCGTTAACGGTAGATTTATGGAACTACCTACAAAGCCTTCCAAACTACACAGACAATACCATCATGTTAGTCACCAACGACCACGGAAGACACACCAAGCACTTTGCGCACCACGGAGACGAATGTTTGGGTTGTCGTTCTATTTTTTTATTGGCTATTGGCAAAGGCATTCAACAACAACATATTGTTGAAGAATTTGAACAAATAGATGTTTCAAAAACAATAGCAAGTTGGTTGAATATTGATATGCCTACCACCACAGGAAGGCTTATTGGGCCTTTGATTGAGTAGCTTTGAGCAAATAACCTCCTTGCTAAAGCCTAAGAGATTGCGTCTTAATTAGGTACTTTTTTGCCTACAAATTGCACAACCGCATACAGCACCAATAGACACATTGGGAAAGCAATCCAGCTCGAAAGACCCAAAGCAGTTGGTATGGTTCCAAAAACAACGGCTACAATCCCAACAGTCAGCGCATAGGGCATTTGTGTGCGCACATGGTCTATGTGTTTACACGAACTAGCTAAGGAACTAAGGATGGTGGTATCTGAAATAGGAGAGCAGTGATCTCCGAGAACTGAACCTGCCAAGACACATGAAGTAACATTAAAGAAAATGTTCAAGGCCATTTCGGTGTCGTAACCCGACGCCATACAAACACTCCATGCTGCAGGTAACATAAGAGGATATAAAATAGCCATAGTTCCCCAAGAAGAACCAGTAGAAAATGCCACTAAAGCAGCTAATAAAAATGTAATAGCTGGCATAAGCCAAGGAGCAATGTTACCACCAAACAGTTGGGTTAAAAAAGTAGCGGTGTGCAAATCTTCTGTAATACTTGCCAAAGACCAGGCTAACACTAAAATGATTACTGCATTCATCATGGTTTTAAACCCAGACATCACCGAATGCATGCTTTCTTCAAGGGTTAAAATACGTTGACCTACAGACAATCCTATCGCAACAATTAACGCCACCATACTCGACCACAACAAGGCTGTGTAAGAATCGGAGGCACCTATGATGGCTGAAAGTTTTCGAGAGAAACTAAGTGTTTCATCATTCCAAACTTCTGTGTTCCAACCCGTAACTAATAAGCCTAGTAATGTTCCAATAATCACCACACCGATAGGAATAACGGCGTTGTAAGAACGAGTTTTTGCACCTTCTTTTACTTCAAATTCGGCTAGTTCTGCCAATTTTTCAGGG
>JBLIDJ010000157.1:0-4797 GCA_047634195.1 Flavobacteriales bacterium | reverse complement strand
ATAGTTTTGGCCCGAATACTTATCCACAGCGCGGCTGCCGCACCACATAAAAAAGAGCGCCTAACACAACGTGTCACGCAATGATAATAAGGCGTATCAATCAAACTCACTTGGCTGTTTCGAGACCAAGGCATAACCCACCATTTGACTAAAAAATAAACGATTAAATTAGGCGTAGTTCAGTTTTAAAAACTGTCAAGTTGAGTTGGGTGTCTAGTTAACTATCTAGTTAACTAGAATGGGCTGGTTTTTCGATACGATATTCATTTTGGGCTAAGGCTTATTATGAACAACAAAAAAGTAAAGGAAAACCACATAACAACATAATCAGATCGCTAGCTTTCAAGTGGATTAGGATCTTATTTAGGTGTTGGAAAACCAGTACCCCCTACGATGAATCAAAATATTTGGAAGCACTTAAACGTAGAGGTTCGCCGCTGTTAAAATTTGCAATAAATAGCTAATTTAAACTTGTTGTCCACCTCAGGGCGTGTTGTTATATTTTTTATAGTGACGACTTCGTAAAAGGTTTATGAAATAAAGATGGCATTCTATCCTGCTTCAAATAAAAATTTGGAACCTGATCTTTCTTAATCCATGCATAGCCATTTAAACGATCTTTTAAAACACCATACTGCGATGGCATTGATAGTTCGTTCATTACTTTTTTAACAAAAGAGCGGTATCGTTTCCCAATAAAGTATTGCTTATATAAGGCTACTGGAATTGGTAGTTCAATCTTAGCATCATCACCCGATACAGAAATTCCTAACATTTTTGTTGGTGGGGCTAATTTTATGAACCTAGGATCTACTCCTTTACTTTTTAACAAATTATCCCCTACAGCTTTAATTTCCTGTACCATTTTAGAGTGTTTCTGATATTTTCCTTGTTCCATGTCTTTTTCTATATCAGATAATCGCTCTCTAATTTCAATAACATCTGAATCTTTTCTGTAATGAGATAGTGCTTCAAGATATTCTTGACCATCAGCACACTCTTTGACCAACATGGGAATAAAATTAGGCAGCTGTAATTCATCTGAACTCTGAATTAAATCCAAATCATCATAGGTTTGCAGCATGTTTTTTTGGAAGCCTCTCATACCAACATTAAACGACTTTGCAAAATCACCAGACGTATTAGCACCATGATTTAGGCGGTCAAGAAAGTCATAAGAAAAGAAATCTCTCAGCGGGTGTGACATATAATTTACATTTAGTTTGGCTGCGTACACTTGATGCCAAATATATTGAGTTCCGAGCCACGCCATTACTGAAAGCATTCGTTTAACATGCGGAGATAGCCTTTCCCAGTTAACGGGTAAGCCATCATTACCTTGGATTTGAAACTTTTCACCTAATCCATAATCAGCAGGACTATCTAAAAACGCCTCGATCAATGGGTTTTCTTTGTCAATTCCCATCGTTCGAAAAACTAAATAAAATTCTGAACTGGCGTGTTCCCATATAAATTTACTAAATGCATCTGCTTGTTCAAAATATTGTGAAAACAAACTTCTATCGGAGCCTTCTTTAAATGCAGTTGTCCACGCTTCAGAAAGCGCATTGGATATATCTAATAAATCTTTATCTTCTTGCTCGTCAACAGTAACAAAAGAGAAAACAGGATCAGATAACATTTTTTTTCTAGCTGGAGTTAAAGCTTTTTTGTAGGTATCAGGGATGATTATTTTATCACTTAATAAAAACGCTTCACTAAAACGCTCAAGAGCAACATGTTCGACATCAAGTAAAGCTGGTTCTTTAGTTGGTGCTTTTCCTAATGCACGTTGTACACTTGATATTGTTGCGTTATCCAATAACACAGAAGACATTGATACTCTCCAAAAAATATAACGCCGCATTAAGCGGACTAAAATTGTTGGTTATAATGTGAAGCGAAGCGGAACCTAACCAACTGTTTTAGTTCCGTTTAAATGCCTTGTTATATGGCTTGACGCCACAACATAGCCAAGCTAGAAAGCATTAGAAATAAAATCAATGACATTATCAATTTCTAATGACGATACATTTAGGTTATAAATGTGCATAACTCCTACATGGTGTATTTCTTTCACTAATTCATCAGTTGTAAATACAAAAGGATCTGGTCTATTATCTTGACGACGTGCCATAACAGAATGCGTGTTTTTCAATAAAAACCAATCGCCGTACTCATCAGTTTCAGATGCTACCAATACAATATTCAGGCCTGTCCTATCAGAAAATTCTATCCCACCCCAAGCTAAAATAGGCTTACCATTTAGGGTTGGCTTCGTTACATGAAGTCTACGTTCACCCCACATGTCGTCAGCATAGTGACTAAGAACGTCAGAGCCATTAATCTTATGAAACCATATATTTACAGCCTTTCGGTCAAACCTAATGTCACTTGTTAAATCTCCCATATCAGTAACTTTAGACATACTCATTGCTGAACCTGAACCTGAACCTGAAACTTTGTTGAAATTTTCAACAAATTCGTTTATTGGCTGAATGATTTCGTTCTTGAACTGAAAATTTAAAATGTCACTTTTTCTCTTCAGTTCTTTTTCTTTAATTTGTTGTTCAGATAAGACTTCTTCTGCTTTTAAATCTCTCGATATTTTCTTTTGCAAGATATTATCAATTGCTGATTTATGATCACCAACATTTTGAGAGGAATTAATCAGCTCTTGCCTAACTTCATTCCATGTTTTAAAACGCGCATTTGGCCTTTTTGCTATTAGTTTATTAATAACTGAGGATACTTTGGGAGATATTTTGGTATTTACTGTATTTAGAGCTTGAGGTACTGCGGTTAAGTGAGCTTGTTCCCAATCATCAGGTGTACCATAAGCATGCTTCATACCTGCTATTTGATAAAATACATGTCCAATGGAGTACATGTCCATTTGAATTGTATTTGTTTCTGCTCTATAAGCTTCAGGAGCGATATAAGGTGCTGTTCCCCAACCTTTAAATGTTCTAGATCGTGTTTTTTCTTCTGCTATTTTTGCCAAACCAAAATCGGCGATTTTAAATACACCTTTTTCTATAAAAATGTTATCTGGTTTAATATCCCTGTGAACTAAGATTTCATTAACTGCTTCCATTCCATCTATTATCTGATGGAATATTTCCAAACAAATATTCTCTTCCATAAACTCATTTTGGGATAACAAAAAATCTTCTAATGAGCCACCTTCGGCTAAATCCATTATAAGGTAAGGTGTTTTTGGTTCTGATAACCCATCATGAAAACCGCGGTAACAAATTACATTTTTATGAGTGATATTTTGAGCTTTTTCCCATTCGTTAATAAGGGAACGGTGGTTATTATCATCAGGAAGAAAATGTTGAAGTGACTTTAAAGCAAACTTTGAATCTCCATGTTTTTCTTCAATAGAAAAAACATGCCCCATACCGCCTTGCCCTAAAAACTTTGAGATAACATATTCTTGACCTTGAAACTCAACTGAATCATTAATTCTGAACATTTATACTTCCTAAATAGATAACGGGTATACCCAGCCTGAATTGCCATATAACGCCGCGCTCTACTGCAAATTTGGAGCGCAGCGGAAAATTTGTCCGACAGCAGCGCCTTGTTAGGGCTAGAATATATGTTTAGATTGACGCTCATTAAAGTACCACTCACTCCCGATATATGGACCACCAGACCCATAAATATATTCAAATCTATGTATCGGATCGGGTAAATCATCGCAATATTCTACTAAAGACTCGAAGATGAAGAAATTTCCCATTATAGCGTCGCAATGAAAGCAACCATTAGACAAATAACTCTCGCTTCTGGTTTTGCTATAGCGTTTTTTCAGTGCACCAATTTTGTTTTTTAACAATAGATCGGAAATGCCATTGCTTAATATAAATTCCGGCACTCCCTCATCACTAAATATTTCAAATGATATTTCTTTATTCTTATCATTCTTTACCGAGACCCCAAGAATGACTCCGGTTTCCTTTTTACATCTCCAGCACTTTTCATAATGAGGAATAACTTCCGCAATTAACCGCTGTCCCTCTTTTGGACTCCATTCAAGATTGCCTTGCAGCATTCCCTCAATGAACTCTTCTAGAGCAACGTCAAATTGAGGAACATATAAATTTTCAACACCTCTTGGCTTCATTTTCATTCCAAATACAGGCGTATCAAACTGGTAAGGTATATCATCAAACCTATACGCTTTGTTGCTCTTTAACTTAAAGAGCCAAGCAGCCATAACACCTGATGCTATATATTTTTTCTGTCTTCGGATGAACTCATCTCTGCTTTGAGATGACCACTGGACTTCAAAAGCCAATTTGGCATTCCCTTTCTCACAATACACATCGGCAATCCATTTTTCACCGTCAGGAGTCTCACCTTGCTGCTCCGTTATAACTCCCCAGTCGTTTCGTAAAGCGATAAGGCAAATTAGATTCTTGAGATATAGATGTTCTGCTGACTCGGCTTCAGATACACAATCGCCTTTCCTATGGTGGGAGAAAAAATGTGTTCCAAGCTTGCTCTTTTTCAATACCGCTTTGCTGGCACAGCATGTCATCAATACTGGCTTGCTTTTCAGCTGTGACCAAGAGTCATCGTCGAAATTGAATGCAAAAATATCGCATCCATCCAATTTTGCTTTTAGTGGCAAATTCCGAATCCTCCAGAGCCCTAACGCCTTGCTCACCGGAAAAATAAGAGCGCAGCGAGTATTTTTTCCGAGTGCAGCAACTTGTTGAACGAAGCCGCTGAGCGGCAGAAAAAGCAAAGATCGTCTGTACTACTTATACCCTTCAATATTGG
>JBLIDJ010000156.1:0-4902 GCA_047634195.1 Flavobacteriales bacterium | reverse complement strand
GTATTTTGGAAATGTACCGTGTATTTTAATTGTTTTTTAGCCTCTGTATCCAATACTGCTGGTTTGTTTACAACCACCTCATTAGGGTCGTATGAATTCACAACTATAGCAACTGCAGAATCTGAATAACTTGGTTGACCTTCTAGTGTGGTCTTCCAATGGAGTTCATCTCCAAGTTCAGCTTCTTGGTTTATGGTGTAATTAAATTCATAATTTTTTATTTCAAAGGCATCCATGGTAATATTGCTCCAACGAATGGTGTTTCCAGTAATGGTTGAAGGCGTAGGTGTTATATCCCCCAGACTAACTTTATCTGGAAACTCTAATGTTAATTCTCTACTTAGTTGAGTAAAATCCCGATTTTCGATATAGATTGAGCCGCTATTTATAATTCCAACTCGAGCGCGCCCGGGAGAAATTGATAAGAGCATTTGTGCTTCATTTATAATGGTATGTAAATCCTGGCTTACGGTAGGATTGTCAGCGTTTAGTGTAATAGAAAAAGGAGTGTCGTTACAATCGGATTCTCCTTCTTGTTCAATTAATGAGACCTCATAATCGCCTGAGTATAAACTAGCATTGTAATACCCATTATTGTTTGTATAAACATAATAGTCTTCAGTCAGCTGTACTGGTTTTCTTGGAATAGTTGCTTCTTCATTAAAGCAGTTCCCTGGGCGATCTCCATAAACGAAACCATTTATATTACTACAAGCACTGTCTTCTGAAACACTAATATCAAGTGTTGCAAAAGTTCTGGAAATATGTCTGAACCCGTCACAGCTGCAATAGTCTTCAGTCTCTACAGATAGTGTGAAGTCATTTGAGGGAATTTGCTGAAGAACTAAAGTGTCATTATTATTTTGAAGCCAGGTGGTTGTGCCATCATCAGTAAGCAACCAACTGAAAGGTGGTAAAGGTGTATGTAATACATATTCTGCACCATGGTCACATTTTTTTAATTCTGCAGGACCTGAAATAATCGAAGGGATATATCCTTCACAGGTAGATGTATCTGGAATGATAGTTCGATTAGTATTGTTTTCAAAATAGTACTCAACATCTATGGAGTCTATTCCACAATCATTTGTTGCAATTATCTGTAGAATAAATGCTTCGTGCCCACCAGGTATATATGCGTTATTTAAAAAAAATCTGGAACTGTTTTTGGTCTCGTCAAAATAAAGTGAAGTAGTATGATTTACATCTAAAATATCAAATATATTCAATGTAAATACAGTAGAATCTCGGTTGGCAATGTTATTATAATAATAAATATTATTGTTGTAATAATCGACACATTTTTCAAGCCAACTTGATAAATCATCTAATATAGGTGGGTCAGTACATTGGCCCTTAGACAGGGTACTTAAAAGTAAAAAAGGTACTGCTAGTAATAATTTAAACTTTTTCATGCTTGTGTGATTTAGTTTATTGAGTGTTGTAGCTCAACGAACGACTTAAAACATGAATGGTTGCCTAAATCACGATTGCTATGTATAAGTGATGTGTTTTTGCATGTAAGTGTATTAAAACATCAATTATAGCAGTCACACATCAGCTTTTGATAGTGAAAATAAAGCTGTGATAAATAAACTTCAATAAAAAACGGAAGCTATATTATCTCCCATTACGATACTTTTTGCGTGACCTGTGCTAAAAAATTAGCTTATAGACTATTCAAAATAGCAGCAGCTTTGTCTAATGTTTCATTGGATTTGGCAAAACAAAAACGCAAGACACTGTGGTCGGTAGGTTTATTGTAAAAAACAGAAACCGGAATGCTTGCTAATTTATGTTTTATGGTTAGCTCGTCGGCAAAAGCGACATCGCTTAAGGAAGATATATTTTTAAACCCTAACAATTGAAAGTAAGTACCATGACATGGCATTATTTCCCATTTACTAGCTTTGATGGCATTTTGGAAATAATCTCTTTTTTCTTGGTAGAAATTATTGAGTGTTAAGTATCGCTCCGAATTTTTGATGTACTCAGCTAAGGCCAATTGCATAGGAGTATTGACAGAAAACACAACAAATTGATGCACTTTTCTAAACTCCTTCATCAAGTTGGCAGGAGCTAGGCAATAGCCCATTTTCCATCCTGTGTTGTGAAATGTTTTACCAAAAGATGACATCACAAACGAGCGTTCTGCTAATTCTGGTTCGGCAGCTAATGACCAATGTTTTTTTCCATCAAACACAATGTGTTCGTACACTTCGTCGCTTAGTATTATAATGTCGGTGTTTTTGGTGAGTTTCTTTAATTGCTTAATATCTGCTTCACTGATTATTGCTCCAGTTGGATTGTGAGGAGAGTTAATGATAATCATGCGTGTGCGACGATTCAATACTTTTTTTACGGTATTCCAATCAATTTGGTAGGTGTTCGGCAACAAAGGCACGCAAATAGATTTTCCTTTGGCTAATTCAATAGCCGGCTCATAACAGTCATAAGCAGGGGTAAAAATAATTACTTCATCGTCTTCCTTGACAACTGCTGTAATAGCCGAGTAGATAGCTTCTGTTGCTCCTGAAGTGACCGTGATTTCTGTTTCAGGATTGTATTCATTTTGATAGGTATTGCTAACTTTTTCGGCAATAGCTTCTCGCAGTTGAATGGTGCCAGCCATAGGCGCATATTGATTATGGCCAGCCAGCATGTTTTTGTATACCAGTTCAAACAATTCTTTCCCCGAATCAAATTCTGGGAATCCTTGTGCTAAGTTTAGCGCATTATGTTTTATGGCTAATGCAGACATTTTCGTAAAAATGTTGGTGCCTACCTTAGGTAATTTAGAATCGATGCTGCCTTTAAAATTCATGATATATGAAGCTAAAAAAAGGGCCAAAAAGGCCCTTTTTTAAATATGTTATTTAATAATTTATTCAGCATTAACACTTGCCGACAAGAACTCTCTGTTCATACGTGCAATGTTATCTAAGCTAATTCCTTTTGGACATTCTACTTCGCAAGCACCAGTGTTGGTACAGTTACCAAATCCTTCTAAGTCCATTTGGTTCACCATGTTCAATACACGGTCTTTTGCTTCTACTTTACCTTGAGGTAACAAAGAAAGCTGTGAAACTTTAGCAGATACAAAAAGCATTGCAGATGAGTTTTTGCAACTTGCTACACATGCACCACAACCAATACAGGTTGCAGCATCAAATGCTTTGTCAGCATCAGCTTTAGGTATAGGTATGCAGTTAGCATCTTGTGTTCTACCAGAAGTATTGACAGATACAAAACCTCCTGCAGAAATTACTCGATCGAAAGAAGAACGGTCGACAACCAAATCTTTTACTACTGGGAATGCTTTAGCTCTCCATGGCTCAATAAAAATGGTTTCCCCCTCTTTAAAAGTACGCATGTGCAGCTGACAAGTAGTTACCTGTCTACCAGGTCCATGCGCTTCTCCATTAATATATAAAGAGCACATACCGCAAATACCTTCTCTACAATCGTGATCAAATGCAATAGGAGAATCTCCCGATTCAACTAATATATCATTTAATACATCAAGCATTTCCAAAAATGACATGTCAGGAGATATATCAGTTACTGGATATTCAACCATTTTACCGGCTTCGTTTGGGCCGTTTTGGCGCCATATTTTTAAAGTAAGATTCATAACAAGTTGTTAGGTTTTAGTTGTTAGGGACTAGGAGATTAGTCGGCCAACACCTATGTTTTATTATTTTCTTTTATCTTATTACTTAATCCTTGAAGCATTTTACTTATTTCAGTAGATAGTGCTTCAATTACAATTAATTTTTATTTTATAATATGTGTTACGTTGAATGCAATGATAAGTTGCGTTTCAACTTCGTATAATGAGCCTACAGCAATTCGCAGAAAGTGAAGGTATTCTTTTCCAAATCTGCTGCCATATCCTTCAGCTATGTTTGAAGGAATAGATACTGCTGCTTTTCTAATTTGATGCGTTAAACCAAATTGTTCAGTTTTTGGAAAATTGCTACTTACGTCGTAAATCATATTTACCAATACGATAGACTTCTACCAAACAATTAAATCCTTGTATGAACGAATAGCACTCATTTCAATTCATTTACTAGTTACTAACACCTATCATCTAGTGCCTATTTATTTGTAAGAACGTTGTTTCAATTCAATGTTCTCATACACTAAAGCTTCTTTGTGTAAAGTTGCTTCACTTGGGTTCCCTTTGTGTTCCCATGCAGATACGAATGCAAAGTTTTCATCATCACGTTTAGCTTCACCCTCTTCAGTTTGGCTTTCCTCACGGAAATGTCCACCACAAGATTCAGCTCGTGTCAATGCATCCATGCACATCAGTTCACCTAATTCCATGAAGTCAGCTACACGTCCAGCTTTCTCAAGCTGTTGGTTTAACTCATTCAATTTTCCAGGGACACTAACATCTTTCCAGAATTCTTCTTTTAACGCTTGAATTTCAGAAATAGCTTGTTTTAGCCCTTCCGTATTACGAGCCATTCCACACTTCTCCCACATTATTTTACCTAAACGTTTGTGGAAAAAGTCAACCGATTTAGTTCCTTTATTGTTGATAAAGTGGTTTAAACGTTCTGATGCTTCTTTTTCAGCAGTATCAAACTCAGGCGAATCCGTTGCTATTTCACCGGTTCTAATATCATCTGCTAAGTAATCACCAATAGTGTATGGCAATACAAAATATCCATCAGCTAAGCCTTGCATTAAGGCAGAAGCACCTAGACGGTTTGCACCATGATCAGAGAAGTTAGATTCTCCAGTGGCGTACAAACCAGGAACAGTAGTCATTAAGTTGTAATCTACCCAAATACCACCCATAGTGTAATGAACCGCAGGGTAAATCATCATTGGAGTACTGTATGGATTGTCATCAACAATTTTCTCATACATTTGGAAAAGGTTACC
>JBLIDJ010000155.1:0-4926 GCA_047634195.1 Flavobacteriales bacterium | reverse complement strand
TCTGGATGTGTAATTATTTTTAAATATCCGTAAGCCACGCCGGGATTTAAACACTCGTAGGACTCATCATAAATATCGGTGCTTTTTATGCAGGGTATCGATTTTATTACGCTTTGTTGCGGTTCTATCAATAGCTTAATCTTGTTAGCGAAATATACATCTTGGTTTAACTTATTAAAAAGTTCCATGAGTATGTTTGGTGATATTTCTCCTTTGAGGAAAGCAAAATCGAGTGTAAATATATCTAACGACTTAAAGTACGTTAACGTGAAGTTGACATACTTTCTGTTGCCTTTAACAGAATATTCTTGGTTGTTAAAATCTGAATGACTTCCACGGTACCCAAGGTTTTTTTTACAAAAAGAAAAATGCGTTTCATAATTGGGTGTTTTTATAAAATACATCTGTTTTCGCTCCAAATGATACGTAACTCGCATGGAATGGAGCTGGTAATTCTGTTTCTTTTCCGATTGCTGCAAGGCCATAAATTCCTCCAAGCAATTTACTGTGGTCAAATACTCATCGAAAGCTGCTTCAATTCTTGGACACGGTTCTTGGGCGGAAGAATAGTGAAGCGCACTTAAACAAAAGATGAGTAAACAAAATAAAATCTTGAAAGGAGATTTTTTTTTGTTTAAAAAAGCCAGCCGTAAGGGTAAGTGGAGGAGGTGAGTGTTTTTCAAATTCTAGTGATATGAAAGCCCAAAGTAAGGAATGTTTTTCACACTTTAGTTATCGTTACACATGGGTACGAACAGCCTTGTTTGCAAACGTTGCAACAGCATATCGAACAAAAAAGGATGAGTGTTTTTTCTAAGATTTTCTTTTACCAAGCCCTAGTAAGTCATCGGTCAAGAAATCGGACGGTGGAAAATTATAAGAACAAAAAGCCTAAAGTGTCATTTTGATAAAATACTTTGTTTTTGACAGCTAAACGTGACAATCATTGTTCATGTCATTGATGGCTGTACCATGCAAAAAGTCGAAGAAAATTAATTAAAATGGGTGTTTTAAAAAAGATGGTAGGATTAAAATCCATAATTATTATTTGCTTTTACGTGTTGATGTCACCAGCCATGTGTCAGTTCAACAATACACCGGTGTTGCCAGACTTCCCAAGCTTTGAGTTAGAAGTATTGGATGATTCTTTCTCTGGATATTACATGATGAACCTAGCAATGAATAGCCCTGTGAAAGACAGGTACATTGTAATGATGGATGATGAAGCAAATGTGGTTTTGGTGGAAAAACCTTATAGTGCCCAACATAGCCATCGATTTTAAATACAATACTACTCTGAACCAGTATGTGATTACAGCAGTAGATAGTAATGTTGATATCAGTCATATTACGCTGGATACTAATTTCATGGTCATTGATACAACCACAATTACAGAAGATTATAAAGGAGATACGCATGATTTTTTGGCGCTAGCTAATGGCCACAAAATTATTAGTGGTAAGCAATACGCCCTCATGGATTTAAGTGCCTATACGTTTAAAGGAGAGCAAGGAAGTGATAGTACTACCGTAAGAAGTACCATCATACAGGAGTTTGATGAAAATGATTCATTGGTTTACAGTTGGGACGGTTTGGATTTTATCCATCCATCAGAGTTTGTAGATACTTATAAGTACAATGTCAATGACTTTGATTATTCTCATGTCAATGCTTTTGATATGGATGTAGATGGAAACTTAGTTGTTTCCATGCGTCATAACGATGCTATTTATAAAATTGATTGGGCTAATAAAACAGGTGCGATTATTTGGAAGTTAGGCAGCGAAGATTCTGATTTTACGTTTTTTGGCGACACCATCCCTTTTAGTGGACAACACGATATTAGGGTCTTGCAAAACGGGTATTATTCATTGTATGACAACGGAAACTCAAAAGCAAATCAAGTTTCTAGGGCTATGCACTATGAGTTAGACACTGTAAACGGAACAGCCGAAGCCAAATGGGCATACCAACATCCTACAAATGTTTATGGAAAAGCAACAGGCAGTAATCATTATGTTTCAGAAGAATATAGCCTTGTGAATTGGGGGAGAGTGTTAAGACCTGCCCCCTACCTTTTCGTTAGTAAATAGGCAAGGCGCAACCTTGGTTAATTTTTATGCAGAAGATAAATACATGAGTTACAGGGCTAATGCTTACGAATCGTTACCAGTATTACCTCGGCCTGTAATTACGTGTGACATAGTAGATGAACAATATGTGCTAAACGCACCTTTAGGTTACGACACTTATTTGTGGTCGACAGGAGAGACAAGTGCTAGTATTACGGTGTCAGACACCAGTAAATACATGGTTTGGGTAAATCATGGCATTGGATACCTAGGTTCGTATCCCTTTTCAATAATGGACGCAAGCAACCCATGTGGTATTCCATCTTCGGTGTTAGAAGCAAATTTATTAGCTAACAATAAAATCAAGTACGTATTTGATTTAATGGGTAGGAAAATTTCTGAGCCTAAAGCAAATCAAATCTATGTCGTGAAATACGAATCAGGTAAATCAGAGCTGAAAGCAGGGGATTCGATCACTAGTCATTATGTAAGATAGTCAAAGCTGGTAATTGCTGTATAAACCTAAATATAACCCATCAATTCATAGCGTCACAATCCTATGACTTCATGGGTCAACTCATTCCACGCATACAACGTACCTCCAGGATGTCAATGCTTAAATAACATTGACCATTTTCGATTTACCTTCTACTAACTACTTTGTAATAATTACTAAGGACTAACTACTTTCTCTACTGTAATCCCAAACACTTGCTTCGCTTGCTCGTAGAACGAATCCGCCAAAGAAGAACGAATTTCAACCTCTGTGGTACAGTTTATTTCAAATGTTTGATGGACGATGTTGGCTTGATGAGTTGTTAGCAAACGATTGACTTCACTTGTTTGATTCTACGTGTAGGTGAATTTAAATTGTTGTGTTACAAAAGCTTCCACAATGCTTGCGTTTTCTAATGCTTCTTGCGTGGCTTTTTTATAGGCAGTCACGAGTCCGCCAACATCGAGCTTGGTGCCTCCAAAATACCTAACAACAACTCCAAGGCTGTATGTTACATCAAAAGAAAGAAGCTGACCGAGAATAGGATCGCCAGCAGAGTTGGAGAGACTTAGCGAGACGCTAAGACGAGCGGGGTACTGCCTTTTGCTACGCAGCACACTGAACAGAGTTCAGCGCGAGCGGGGGCATGAAAAATAGTTTGAAGGGCTATTTTTAGCAGTTTAAGAATAAATAGTAAGGAGATATTTTTTTATTAATTCAAGTTCCTTGTCAGTTTTAATACCATAATTTTTTCCTTGTTTCAAATAGATAGTGACAGCATCTTGCTCGTTTTCTTTTTTCTTTTTAGTAGAATGTGAACTGTCATTTTTTTTAGTAAACGTTCTAAAATAAGCTCTTTCATAAGATTTGGAGGTATCATTTTCTTGTTTGGTTATTGTTCCGTGATAACCTTGATGTACTTGAAAAGTAACAGGATCTTTTATACCTTCAATAACCACTTTTTTAAATTTGGTTATGTATCGGCTATGTTTTTTGTTAAAATGTGCAAATAACGAATCCGTAAAAGCGATAGCTTCTACACCAACCACTTGGATGTTTTTTAATGACCCTACTTCAAAAGTTGCTAGTGTTATGGTCGATTTATTTTGCCCCATTGTTGGCAGGAAAGCACCACCTAGTATCAGTAACATGAAGACTCTTATTTTCATAGCTTTAATTTTTAATTAATTCACATTCAACTATAAATATCGTTATTTTTTTAACTGAACTGACATTTGTACATTAATGAGCAATGAAATCTGTGCGGCGTAGTACTGTTTTCTTTGGCTATGTTCGAAACCAACTATGTGCCTTTTATCCAACACAGCTCGTTTGATACAACGACGACTCAGTGCAGGTTAATATTGTAGTGTTCAGGATTTTACTTTTCTTGAAGACCTTTCGACTGTCTTGCAAAGTCGGGTTTCAAATTACCATCCCGAATTCCGATAGCTATCGGAACGGGACAGGTTATTTAAACGTATCAATGCTCATGGAGCTTCAAAAAACAGTTCCCTGAGCCTTTTTCATGCATGGAAAATTGGTCGAAGGGCTGTTTTTTTTGGTAGGTGAAGGCTTTGGCGATGATTTACATCATAACACACCACGGAGTTAGGCATGAGCTTGAGTTCCTTTGAGTAGCTTGCTTTATTCCATTAACATTTTTCAATTATATCTTAGTCTCTTCAGTTTTCTCAGGATTTTGTCTTGTATCAAAAACATGGACGATTTCAATCCGCTCAAAAGCATGATTTATCCAATAGACAATTTTGTAGTTTTTGAAGATTAAATAGCTAAAGTATTGTTCTCTTGCTGACAAACTCAGCTCGATTTGTCCAGTCTTTGGTTGTTTGCCTAAATTAACTGTGGTGTCGATAATACTATTGATTAATTTTTGCGCTATTCTTTTCCCAGCTTTTTCGCGATAATAATTATAGATATCATCCAATTTATCTGTTGCAAATTCGAGCCAGTAAACCTCTATTGCCATTTTTTGACAGTTGCTTTTAAGTCTTCTGCTTTAATCATTCGCCCATTTTTTGAATCTTCCATTGCTTGGTCAATTTCAGCGTTGAATTGATTCTGACTCATTGGTTGCATGTTTTTATCTCTTAGTTCTGCTGTTGTTTTACGCAATAACTTTTCTAGTCCACTAACGATTTCTTCGTTTTGAAGTCTTAAGAATTCTTGGACAAATGAAATTTTCCGAGCTTCTAAATCCATTTTTTACTTTTTATCAAAGATAAAGAATTATTAAATCCCATAGCAGTTATAGGAATGTTTTGATTATGATACACATTCAAACCCTCGTCCCGAGTTACTTGTGCTGAATACTTCGGTAAACTTAGTACAGGTTA
>JBLIDJ010000154.1:0-4931 GCA_047634195.1 Flavobacteriales bacterium | reverse complement strand
ATCAAAGTACCTCGTTGGGCCTTGAAAACCACCAATACCTTCCTGGTAGTCTTCATTAAATTTCACCAGGGTATCACTATTTATAACATCTTCATAGTGTTTTTCTCGAATTTTGTATGACCCCGTGCATCTTACCAAGGTATCATTAACGTTTAGCGAAAAATCATAAATTTCAACCTCCTTTGCTTCAGAAAAACTTGGCGATTGGCCACAGTATGACTCAAAGTTTTGGCTCATTTGGTGCATGAATACCTGTTGAGAAGACGTATCTTCTCTTAAATAGGCCTGTTTTCTAAAAACCCCATAATTGTTATTGATAGCGTGTGGACTATTGTTTCTTAATTTAAGCCAAAGAATTTGATAGCTTGTGTCATTAATTAAGGTGTCGCCATTTAATTTATAATACTCTGTTAGGCACTCACCTCCTTCATACTGGTTGCCACAACCCCAACCATTAGGTTCATAAACATAATCAACGATCCAAATTTTTCCTTCTACTAAAAAGGGAGTGTAGCTCTGTGAAAAACCTGTGTTCCAAAAACACAAAAAAGCTAAAGTGGTGTACAATAATTTCATAAGTGCGTATATTTTATAACGCACTAATATAGTATTTTTTGAATAACCGTACAGTAAACTAATGCGCAAGAATCACATGTCCAAAAATAAATTGCTTAGAAGGATTAACATTACTACAACGCTTCTTTCAGCTCTAACAAAAAAGATTTTATGGTCTCCAGTCTTTGAATAACTTCTACCTGATTGTTGGTGTCTTCTTTGTTGTCTTTTAGCTTTTTCTTTGCTCCTTCAATCGTGAAACCTCTGTCTTTAACCAGATGATGAATGATTTTTAGATGTTCAACATCTTGCTTGGTAAAGAGGCGATTGCCTTTTTTATTTTTTTTAGGTTTTAAAATATCAAACTCGTTTTCCCAATACCTAATAAGTGACGTGTTTTCTTTAAACATATCTGCAACCTCTCCAATGGAGTAATAAAGTTTCTCTATTTCTTGAGGTTTATAAGGCATTGGTAATAAATGTAAGTTTAAAATAAAAGCATAAAAAAACTGCTAAGGGTCCCTTAGCAGTTTCTAAGATAAGATATTTTATTAATCAAACGATTGATTAGCACTTGAAGATATTTCAATCATCTCGTCGTACTCATCAGGTGTTAAATCGTTGAAGTAGAAATTAATTGGGTTAATTTTTCTATTGTCTTTATGTACTTCGTAATGTAAGTGTGGTGCTGTACTTGTTCCTGTACTACCAACGTAACCAATCACATCACCTCTTCTTATTTTCTGACCTCTAATAACATTAAATTTACTCATGTGGGCATACAAGGTTTCATAACCAAACCCATGATCGATAACAATGTGGTGTCCATAGCCACGCTTGCTGTTCACTACTTTTTTAATGACTCCATTTCCAGTAGAAAAAATTTCAGTTCCAGTTGGAGCTGTAAAATCCATGCCTGTATGCAATTTTCTGGTTTTGTAAATCGGATGCATTCGGTAACCAAAACCGGAAGCCATTCTTTTCAACTCTTGGTTTGAAATAGGTTGAATGGCTGGAATACTAGCCAACATATCTTCTTTGTTGACAGCCATTTCAATTACTTCATCAAAAGACTTGCTTTGAATATATAATTGTTTCTCTATTAAATCGAGTTGTTTGGTCGTTTCAACCACTACTTCTGAGTGCTCAAAACCTTCAAGGGCTCTGTAGCGATTTGCACCACCTATACCCGCTTTTCTAATGTTTTCAGGTATCGGTTCTGCTTCAAAAATAGTTCTGTAAATGTTGTCATCTCTGTGTTGTACATCTTCCAGTACATTCTCCAAACTGTACAATCGCTTGTTCAATAAACTATACTGAATTTGCATTTGCTTGTTTTCACGCTTAAGTGCCGTTTCTTTCGGGGAATCGAAAAAGGTGTACGCAATAAAGATAATAAGACTCGCAAACACAAAGCCTGTAATAACAAATGATCCTATTTTCTTTATACGATCGGCCATGGTTAGGCTTACTAACTCGTAGTCAAGGGTACTTGGATTGTACTTATATTTATTTTTACCCATCAATGAGTTCTTTCAATACTAATTAAGACGCTGCGATATTAGTGAAATAAGCATAAATTTGCAATCCAAAACTGGATAGATTTAAACTTTAGTTAAAAGATTAAAATAAAAAGAAATGACCTCGCATCAAATTAGAGAACAATTTTTGCAATTTTTTGCCGATAAAGGGCATCAAATTGTCCCTTCAGCGCCCATTGTCGTTAAGAACGACCCAACATTGATGTTTAACAATGCTGGTATGAATCAGTTCAAAGATTTATTTATCGGGAATTCAGAAATCAAACATCCCCGCATTGTCAATTCTCAAAAATGCCTTAGGGTTTCAGGAAAACACAACGATTTGGAAGAAGTTGGGGTAGACACCTACCATCACACCATGTTCGAAATGTTGGGAAACTGGTCATTTGGCGATTATTTCAAAAAAGAAGCTATTGCTTGGGCTTGGGAATTATTAACAGAGGTTTACGGGATTGAAAAAGACCGTTTGTACATTACCGTTTTTGGCGGTGACCAAAAAGACAAACTCGACATGGATGTTGAGGCTTACGATTATTGGAAAACCTTAATTCCTGAAGACAGAATTTTGTCGGGCAGCAAAAAAGACAATTTCTGGGAAATGGGTGAATCAGGCCCTTGCGGACCTTGTTCAGAAATCCATGTTGATGTCAGGTCTGATGAAGAACGTAAAAAAATTGATGGTCACATGTTGGTCAACATGGATCACCCACAAGTGGTTGAAGTATGGAACTTAGTGTTCATGCAATACAGCCGTATGGCTAATGGTGAGTTGAAACCCTTACCTGCCAAACATGTTGACACGGGTATGGGCTTTGAACGTTTGTGCATGGTGTTGCAAGCCAAACAATCGAATTATGACACCGATGTGTTTAGTGCCTTAATCAAGGAGGTAGAAAACGCTTCTGGTCTTAGCTACCAGCAAAGCGATAGCAAAGAAGATGTGGCCATGCGGGTGATTGCCGATCATGTGCGTGCAGTTGCATTTGCCATTTCCGACGGACAACTACCGTCTAACACGGGTGCAGGATATGTTATTCGTAGGATTTTGCGTAGAGCCATTCGCTATTATTTCTCAGTACTTAACATTAGTGAACCATTAGTGGTCAAACTGGTTGATGTGCTCAACAATCAATTAAAAACGGTGTTCCCAGAGCTAAACAAACAGTTGACGCTTGTTAAAAATGTTATTCTTGAAGAAGAGAACTCATTTTTGAAAACCTTAGACAAAGGCATCGCGAAAATAGAAGGCTCGTTAGATCAAATTAAAAACAAGGAGATGTCTGGTAAAATGGCTTTTGAGTTGTTCGATACCTTTGGTTTTCCTTTCGACTTAACAGCATTGATTTTAAAAGAAAAAGGACTTTCTGTTAATGAAGCTGATTTTAATACCGCTTTGCAATTGCAAAAGGAACGCTCTAGAAAAGCGACGGCTTCTTCTGCTGGCGATTGGATTGTTGTGCATGAAGATGAAGTAGAAGAGTTTATTGGTTACGATTACTTATCGGCGGAAGTTAAAATAGCTCGATATCGAGCGGTTGACCAAAAAGGAAAGAAATTATTTCAACTGGTTTTTAATGTCAGCCCTTTCTACCCCGAAGGTGGAGGTCAAGTAGGCGACACCGGGTATCTTGAAAGCAACGGCGAAAAAACATACATTGTAAATACCCTGAAGGAGAATAATTTAATTATTCATATTTCGGAGAAACTACCAAGCAATGTCAATGATGATTTCAAAGCCTATGTAAATCAATTAAAAAGACAACAAACGGCTTGTAATCATTCTGCTACGCACCTTTTGCACGAAGCTCTTAGAGAAACACTAGGTACGCATGTTGAACAAAAGGGTTCTTTAGTCAACGAACATCATTTACGCTTTGATTTTTCTCATTTCAGCAAAGTGAGTGACGAAGAATTAATCGGTCTTGAAAATTTAGTGAATGCTCGAATTAGGGAAAACATACAGCTCATAGAAAAACGTGACACTCCAATCTCCGAAGCAGAAAAAATGGGTGCTATGGCCTTATTTGGTGAAAAATATGGTGATGTTGTTAGGGTTATTAAATTTGGTTCTTCTGTCGAACTGTGTGGAGGAACACACGTTTCTGCCACAGGTCAATTAGGCATATTTAAATTTACAGCCGAATCATCAGTTGCGGCAGGTATAAGAAGAATTGAAGCGGTTACAGGACAAAAAGCACTTGATTTATTGAACGCCGAAGCGGCAAAAGCAAAAGCGATTGGTGAGTTGACCAAGTCTCCTAAAGACCCTGTGAAGGCTGTTGAAAAATTGATGCAAGACAACCAACAACTAAACCGTGAACTTGAGTCACTTCGAGCTTTGCGTGCAAAGGGAATAAAAGAAGAATTGAAACATAAAATTGTGTCGGTTGGCAATGTGAAAATGCTGGCTGAAGAAGTTCAGCTTGACAATGCATCCATCAAGGATTTAGCTTTTCAGTTAAGTTCAGAAATTGATGATTTGTTTTTAGCATTGGCCAATCAAACCGATGGGAAAGCAACGATTACAGTTGCTCTAAACGACAATTTATTGAAAAAAGATTTTCATGCTGGAAATATCATCCGCGAACTTGCCAAAGAAATTGGCGGTGGTGGTGGTGGCCAAGCTGCTTATGCAACTGCTGGAGGAAAAAACCCAAGCGGTATTTCAAAAGCATTGGATAGGGCTAGAGAATTTGTGAAATAAAAATTCCTCTTCAATCTCAATTTAGACAAATCCTCTTCTACTGCTTATTAGGCAACAGAAGGGGATTTTTATTTTCCCATTATTTCATTCGACTACGCTTTATTAGATAAGATACCAATACTTCGTCTAAA
>JBLIDJ010000153.1:0-4964 GCA_047634195.1 Flavobacteriales bacterium | reverse complement strand
GTCGAAAAAACTAACAGGCAAAGACAAAATATGGCGCTGCACTTGTGCCCGTAGTTTAGAAATAAGGTTTTGCGCCTCGACACTCAATAATCTTGTTAAAGAAAAAGAAGTAATGGCTTGTACCAAAACAGCAGCGGCAACCACGATCAATAAAGTCTTAAGCATTTCAGTGTCCTTGTTCACAATCACGTCGTCCATCAAAAACTTGCTGGCTCCAGGCAATACCAAACTAGCCATACGGCTAATAACGATAAGTACTAAACCGAGCCCCACGATGTTTTTTCGTGGCCAAATAAATGATTTGAAAGCTTGGTATAAGGTTACTTTTTGTTTTTTATCTTTTGACATGTAGTGTTTTGTTTTAGTCTTACAAATTAACCGAAATTATCTGCAAACCATGGGCTTATTATGATAAAATAATCAATAGTTAATGGATTGGAAGATGTTGATTAAGTGAGTAAATTAACATGTGATGTAATTGTAGTATTAACGGAAATTTAATTACACTTAAGATTATTTTTTAATAGACTAAATGTATTATTTGTTTGTTATATGAATTTATTTTTATAATTTTAGATGTAAATTTCTAACAATTAGATAGCGACTTAAGTACTTTTAAGTCGCTATTTTAAAACGAATAAAATGTTTGAAAACATTAGTCGTAAAATTATCTTGAGCAAGTCCTTACACCTTTTATTGAGAATTATTTGGGTAATTATAGTATGCTTGATGTTTGTTTTTTTGATGAAACAATCAAACGCTTGGCCTGATAAAGCTTGGATCGTTTATAGTTCTTGTGTCATGGGAATTTGTTACTGGATTTATCAGATTTATTTTAAAAAGAAAAAGTATCTCGAGTAAAAAAGGAATAATAATACTAACAATTTCATTCCGATAATTTTAATTGCGAGAGTTAATAGCGGAGACAAAGAATTGAGACTAACCCACAATGTTTTTTCTCTTTTGACATATCAATAAGTCTCTATGTTTATAAAGTGCAAGTTTACCGCTCTTTCATCTGTTTTATGGGAGAAAGACGAAAAAAGAACAATCGTTTTTTTAATTTTTTGAGTAGCGTTGTCCATTCTTCCTCGGAGAGCACAAATACATTTGCCCAAATCATGGCTAACGAAAACCCTGCTACAGGAACAAAAACCATGATGGAAGCATGAAATAGGACACCTAATAGTACACCCCATTTTCGTGTTTGTTTAAAAACCCAAGTGATGGGCAATAGCAATTCTATGACCATGGTTGCATAGGTCATGGGGGAACTTGCAAATGCACTCGGGAACAACTCGCCCCAAAGTGGGTGCCATGAAATCAAGGACAAAGCTGTTCCGTTTTGCCATTCAGGATACATGAGTTTGTGACACACGGTAAGGTAATAGAAGATGGCAATATGAAACACAAACGTCAGTTTAACCCAATGCCCTACTTTGTATTGATTCATGTACAAACCTATTAACGCATACCACAAACAGATGAGTCGCCAATTGTCGGCAGTGGTAATAAAAAAGTACAAGACCAAATGCAGTTGAAACTGGATAATACCGACAAGGAACAAACCAATAATGGATGGTTTTAGAAACTGATGAATCAACAAAGCAGCGTACACGACAGTCATGCCATAAGCAAACCAGTCTGTGAGCCAAAGATCGGTAGGCTCAAACCAAGTGTTGTAAGCTTGCCACAGAGGCACCATCAACGATTTCGACCCATAACCCGATGATAACGCAGGCAGCCATTCCACCAATCGGATCAACGATAAGAGCATCAAGCCTTTTACAAACGTAGTCCAGCGAGGCATCATAGCGGCTTGCTTTTTTGTGCGGTACATGGAATGATGAAAAAGGTAGTGTCGGGGGCTGTGGAGTGATTTATTTTTATAAGCCTAAAAGCATCTGCGGTAGGAGCAGCCAAACATAATTGTTCGTTTCTTTGCACTCCTTTTCGGTGATAGGCTATTAATTGGCTTATTCTAAATTGCAGGTTTTTTTCTATCGGAAAACCTCGCTGTTCCAGAAAATGTAAGGGCTCCCAATCACATGCGTCGGTTTCGTAAGACCATTCGGCATAACTCTCACCAGCAGGGGCAAACAGTTGCGCGCTCATGTGCCACATCGGAAAACAATAGATTGTTCCCCAATAGGTAAGTACCTCATTCATGAGGCGGTAGGGTGTTAAATAACACACCACCATTAGCAAATGAACACTGATAAGTGCACCACCAATTACACGTTTATAAGGTATTGGCTTCATGTCGTTTTATTTCAATCAAATAGCGCTATTTTTGCTATCCTCAAACATAACACCAAAAACAATATGATTGAAGCAAACAACCCAAAACTTACTACTTGGGTAGCAATACCAGAAAATAGTGATTTTCCTATTCAAAACTTGCCTTTTGGTGTTTTCAAAAGCGACCAGTTTGACCCTCGAGTAGGTGTTCGAATTGGAGATAAGGTGTTAGACCTAAAAGCACTGATGGTACTAGGATATTTAGAAAACCTACCCTTTAGGCTTGAAAGTTTTGCCTGTGACAATTTGAACGAATTGATGAAATTCGGAAAGCAAGGCACCAGAGATTTAAGAAACCGTGTGAGCAAATTGTTGTCGAACAGTCACAGCGATTTGAGAGATCACGAAACCCATGCAAAACAAGTACTTCACGACATTGCTGATGTAACCATGCTTATGCCGGTGAAAATTGGCGATTACACCGATTTTTATTCAAGCATAGAACATGCAACCAATGTTGGTACCATGTTTAGAGATCCTAGCAATGCCTTGTTGCCTAACTGGAAACACATACCTGTAGGATATCACGGTAGGGCATCTTCTATTGTTTTATCGGGTCAAGAAATACACAGACCACAAGGACAAACAAAAGCAGACGATGCTGAGGTTCCTTCTTTTGGACCTTCTAGGTTGTTAGATTTTGAATTGGAAATGGCTTTTTTGACCTACCAAGGAAAACCAATGGGCGACCATATTTCTACCGAAGAAGCCGATGATTTTATTTTCGGAATGTGCATCTTTAATGACTGGTCGGCTCGCGATATTCAAAAATGGGAATATGTGCCTTTAGGGCCCTTTTTAGCAAAAAACTTTGCGTCTTCTATGTCTCCATGGATTGTAACCTTAGATGCGCTTGAGCCATTTAGAGTTCCTGGGCCCGTGCAAGAACCAAAAGTATTGCCTTACTTAGAGTATAAAGATCAAAAGAACATTGATATTAATTTAGAGGTGCTCATTCAACCTGAAAACAGTGTGGAAAGTACTGTTTGTCATTCCAACTACAAATACATGTACTGGAACATGAACCAGCAATTGGCACACCACACCATCAATGGGTGCAACATTAATGTGGGTGATATGTTAGCTTCTGGAACAATTTCCGGGTCAACACCAGATTCTTATGGGTCTATGTTGGAGCTTTCTTGGAAAGGAACTAAGACCTTGACACTTAAAGGAGGCGAAGAGCGTAAGTTTATCAACGATCACGATACGGTGATTATGAGAGCGTTCTCAAAAAATGATTCTGTACGTATTGGCTTTGGCGAAGTAAGCACAAAAGTATTGCCTGCAAAAATTTAAATAAAAGTCAATAACATCATATTTATTAGTATTTTCAAGGCAGTTAACCATTTCGGTTAGCTGCCTTTTTAGATGTAAGAATATGGAGATAGAAATAGATTTAGAGCAAGAAAAAAAAGAGATATTATCGAAATACCGAGGGCTACTTCTTGCCTCAAAAAGATCTAAAACGAAAGAAGATAAAAAGCAAATTAGAAAGGCCTTTGATGTTGCTTTAGAAGCGCATAAAGACATGCGCCGAAAATCGGGTGAACCATACATTTATCACCCCATAGCCGTAGCACGAATTGCGGCAGAAGAAATAGGATTAGGTACAACCGCCATAGTGTGTGCTTTGTTGCACGACACGGTGGAAGATACCGACATAACCCTGGAAGACATAGAAGTGCTTTTTGGGGAAAAACAAGCACGGATCATTGACGGGCTTACTAAAATTGCCGGTGTTTTTGATAACACTTCTTCTTTGCAAGCGGAGAATTTTAGAAAGATGTTGCTCACCTTGTCAGACGACGTGCGGGTGATACTCATAAAACTAGCCGACAGGTTGCACAACATGCGCACACTCGGTAGTATGCGTGTTGATAAGCAACTGAAAATAGCATCCGAAACACTCTACCTTTACGCTCCTTTGGCGCATAGATTAGGGCTTTATGCCATCAAGTCAGAGCTAGAAGATTTGAGTTTGAAGTATAAAGAACCCCTGTTTTTTGAGGAAATAACCCATAAGCTTAAGAAAACGCAGGCTGTTAGAACCCGATTTATTAATCAGTTTAAACTGCCCATTATTCGTTCGCTAAAAGAGCACGGAATTTCTTTTGAAATAAAAGGAAGAACAAAATCTATCTATTCCATTTGGCACAAGATTCAAAACAAAAACATTCCTTTTGAGGAAATTTATGATCTGTTTGCCATTCGGGTTATTGTCAATTGCGATACCGACTACGAAAAAGCAGAATGCTGGAAAGTGTACTCCTTAGTAACCGATTATTACCAACCCAACCCAGACCGTTTGCGCGATTGGATAAGCACACCCAAAGCCAATGGCTACGAAAGTTTGCATACCACCGTGATGAGCCCTTCGGGCAAATGGGTGGAAGTGCAAATCAGGTCTAAACGCATGGATGAAATAGCCGAGAAAGGCTATGCAGCTCATTGGAGGTATAAAGAGAATAACGATGGAGAATCGAACCTTGATGGTTGGTTAACCAAGATTAGAGAATCGTTGGAAAACTCGGAAGACAATGCCTTGGATTTTATCGATGATTTTAAACTCAATCTTTTCAGTGACGAGATTTTTGTGTTTACCCCAACTGGTGATTTAAAAACCTTGCCTAAGCATGCTACTGCTTTAGATTTTGCTTTTG
>JBLIDJ010000152.1:0-4978 GCA_047634195.1 Flavobacteriales bacterium | reverse complement strand
TTGCCAGGAAGTCGTAAGCAAGAGATTAAAACGAAATTGCCTGCAATGCTAAAAGTGGTGAATCACTTCCCCCAATATCAATTTGTAATTGCTGGTTCTGATACAATAAGCCCTGAGTTTTACGCCCAATACAATCCAGATAATATCAAGATCATCTTCAATCGCACTTATGATATTCTGAATTCTACTACTGCTGCATTGGTAACTTCTGGTACCGCTACTTTAGAAACTGCGCTATTCAGAGTGCCGCAAGTAGTTTGTTATAAGCCAGGCTATGTTAGTTATCATTTATTGAAGGGCATAATAAAAATCAAATTCATCTGTATGGTCAATTTGATTTTGGACCGAATGGCAGTCCAAGAATTAATTGAAGATGATGTGAACGAAAAGCGATTGGTCAAAGAGTTGAACCTAATTTTAGAAGGGGAGAAGCGAAGTCAAATGCTCAAGGACTACGATGAATTAGAAACCAAATTAGGTGGTGAAGGTGCTTCGCAACGAACTGCCCAATTGATGTGGGAGGATATTTCTAATCTTAGCAAAAGGGATTGAAAGACATAATCTGATAAGGAAGCTAAATTCTTAAGCTGGCTATAAGGATTTATGTGAGCCATCACAGGTTGGCATTCTCTTACTAAGTCCACAGGTGCAATCATGAAAGCCTTTACTCATCAAAATTTTACTTTCGTATTGCTCAAT
The DNA here is from genome assembly GCA_047634195.1 of Flavobacteriales bacterium. Taxonomy (GTDB): domain Bacteria; phylum Bacteroidota; class Bacteroidia; order Flavobacteriales_D; family Luteibaculaceae; genus JBLIDJ01. Next base: position 4,279 of record JBLIDJ010000152.1, on the reverse strand, counting down.
TCTAGCGGTTCTAGTTTTGATTGTTTAGGAGCTGAGAAGTATAAAATATAACCGCGCTGCTTCCCAAGCGTCAAAGCATAGAATGCGGTTTTCAGGTCTGGATTTTTATTTAGCCTTTCCTCTAACTCTTGTGGTATTGGTTCTCGATTCTTTTCTAGAATCACCTCTAATCCCGCTCTTTCAACTTCTATGGCTTCATAAATATAAGACTTGATGATCGATTCAGCTTTAGTGATTTGGCCCGCTTCTGTAAACTTTAAATAACGAACAGAATGAGAATTCTCTCCCGGTTTTTGAAGCAGACCTTGTGAATCATCAAGCAATACTCCCTTTAGAAAACTCAACGCACAGAACTCCTTAAAACCAGCAATCATCAAAACATTGACTTGTCCTTTACCAGGTTTCCCACTTTGGTAAGTGTAACATGGTTGTTTCCATTTCAATTCCTCTGTAAGGCCGCAGTCAAGAACAATGGATCTCAGCTTGTGATAAGCACTTTGCCATTGACTTGCTGAATTAAAAAATTGCTCAACTTCGGGGTTCATGAGTTGAATTTAGTGATTTGTCGGATTAAAGTGGTGTATGACATGCGGTTTTGGGATTACCGAGGATATCATTACATTTTTGATTTACCCATACAGGAAATTGAGCTTTGCCAGTTGAAACCCCATTTGGCTCAGCAAGAGACTTAGGCCAAAAGAGGCAGTGCATCGAAAGCCGATTTGAGAAGAGTCAAAATAGAAGATCGACTTAGGGTACACATTGATAAAAGCCATCTTTAAGGGGATCGCTATCTTACATTTATCCGGCTAGGCCTATATAATTATATGCAAAAAGGAGGGTTATTATTGCAATAAATTATTCTCAAGAGAATGGATTTATTATCTATATTAGATAGGTTTTAAATGAAAGACTATTGATCATTCAGACATGGTTCTATGGTTTCAAAAAGCCTAAGTTGAAGGAGAAATAATGTAGTCACAAATAATACATTTAGGTACTTATCATGTAGTTGAGAACACTGAGGGCATAATCTGACGTAAGATGAAAATAAATAAGAATTTAGGGACTTTTAATCAGGTATGGGATGCCTCGGTTGTTAATTTTTCTCAAGGTCAGGTATTAGAGCCTATAAAAATCGAACAATTAATTGGCAACCTATTTTCCCTAGGGGATTTCTATTACTATGTTATTGACTTTTCCAGTTTTCCAGTGCTCTCTCTTTCCTTTGTAGATATATCCACGGAGTTATTTTTTGGAATCAGCAAAGAGACTTTAAAGTTTGATGATATCGTAAGTAATATTCATCCCGATGATATTGAGTTTTGCTTAGCCTGTGAGCAAGTAGTAATGGGTTTTGTTGCGAATGAAATCAAACCTGAAGATCTACCTCATTATAAATTCACCTTTGCTTTTAGGATTAAAAACAAATTAGGGGAATATCGGTACATTCAGCGTCATTCGACTGCGATTTCAATTAGTAGTGATGGAAAGCTCACACATTCCCTAAATGTTCATACAGACATTGGACATATCACACGTGCCCCTACTAAAGTAGTGTCTATAATTGGTTTTAACGGTAGGCCTTCATATCCTAGTATTGACCCGTTAAGTCCTTCTTTTAATTCTGAAGAAATTAATATTCTTACCAAGCGTGAGCTCGAAATCATTAAACTCATAAGCAACGGTTTACAGTCCGATGATATAGCCGATAGACTTAACATATCAAGACATACCGTAAAGACTCATCGTAAGAACCTTCTAAGAAAGCTGAATGCAAAAAATTCTGCTGAGTTGATTCAGAGAGCTAAAGAAATGTTCCTCTTTTAGTAAGCCATTCGGGAGTCCGCAAACAAAATATCCCTCCCAGGAGGTATTGTCATTGGTAGGTGAAGTTTAAATATTTACATAAGTGAAAGGATTATCGCCAGTGCCATTCAACAAACTCCTCGTTTATTTTGCACGTAATAAAAACCAAGATTTATGAAAAACCTACTCACAATTTGTGTCTTATTTACAATCTCATTTGGAAGCCTAGCCCAAGAAAATCAATTAACAGTAGATGATTGCAATTGTCCTAAGCCATCGAAGGACGATCTTTTAAATATTTGCCATTCAATTTACGTAAAACAAAAATATGATGGAACCGAACCATTTGTTTTTGAATATCAAAGAAGACTGTGGAAAGCAGCATGTGTTGACCCATTAAAAGATACCCCAGAAGAAGCGATAAAGAAAATACAATGCTTTTGGAACAAGTATAGAGTAGATTTCACGTGTGACAATTATGTAGATTCTTTGGCGAGTAACAAAAATATTATTAAGTTTTCCAGAACGTGTTTTGCACCACGCCTTAATGAATGTCTGTCATCCTGTTTTTGAAAGGTTTCAAATTTATGATAGTTATGCGTCAAGACTTGGCAAAGGCGTGTATGCTGCCATTGATAAGGCAAGAATATTTCATGAAAAACACACTTGGTTCTTAAAATTAGATGTTCGTAAACATTTTGAAACCATAGACCATCAAATTTTAAAAAATCAATTGGCAAAACAGTTTAAAGAAACCATGCTTTTGCAAATTTTTAACCAAATTATTAAGGATTATCAAACCCAAAACGGCAAAGGTTTACCCATTGGTAATTTAACAAGTCAGTATTTTGCCAACCATTATTTAGCAGTTGCCGATCATTTTATAAAAGAAAAACTCAAAGTAAAGGCATACTTAAGGTATATGGACGATATGGTTTTATGGGAAAACAACAAAGAGAAATTGCTGGATTTAGGAAACCAACTCCAATTTTTTTTTGAAAATGAGTTGCAATTAGTGCTTAAACCTTTTTGTTTGAATAAAACAGAAAAAGGCTTGCCTTTTTTAGGCTATGTACTTACCAAACATTCTTTACATTTAAATAAACGAAGCAGAAAACGATTCAGAAAAAAAATAGTTTTATATGAAAGCAATCGCAAAAATAATAAATGGACAGAAATAGAATATCAAAAGCACATGCTACCCCTATTAGCTTTTACTCAAAAAGCCGATAGTTATCATTTTAGAAAAAAAATAGTACAACACTATGATTTTTAGGATACAAACCAACAAATTGCTAACCGTGTTTTGCGTGGAGGCAGCTGGAACAACTCGGCTACTAACTGCCGTGTTGCCAATCGCAACAACAATGACCCATCTAACCGTAACAACAACAACGGTTTTCGGGTGGCACTTTCCCAGCTTAAAAGAAGAGGCGGATGCCTACTGTTAAACAGGTTTGTAGTCCAATCCACAAAAGTGGTAAATAGACTAACAAAGGGTTGTATTAGTAAATCACTTGAAGATTCAACACTTTATTTTTATTGATTTTAAACAACAATTAAAATATGAAAACAACAATCATAACACTCGTAATTTGCCTTTTGGCAATTTTAAATTTACAAGCACAATCACAAACCACCATACCCGATAAACCAGAAGTTATTTTGGTGCAAGGCGGCACTTTTGCCATGGGTAGTACTGTTGAAGAAGATGAAACACCTCATACCGTAACCTTAAGCAATTATAGCATAGGTAAATACCCTGTTACGGTGGGGCAATATAAAACATTCTGCACTGCTACAGGCACTACAATGCCCGAAGCCCCAAGTTGGGGCTGGCAAGACAAACACCCGATGGTAAATGTAACTTATAACGATGCGGTAAGTTATTGCAATTGGCTAGGCGAAACTTATGGTGGCGACTGGCGCTTGCCTACGGAAGCTCAATGGGAATTTGCAGCTCGAGGCGGTACTAAATCTAACAAATATACTTACAGTGGCAGTGATGATTTAGACGAAGTAGCGTGGTATGCAGACAATGCTGGAGGAAAAACCCAAAGCGTTGGGCGTAAAAAAGCCAACGAATTAAGTCTTTACGACATGAGTGGTAACGTGTGGGAATGGTGTAAAGACTGGTATGATAAAGATTATTACGCTAGCAGCCCTAGCACCAACCCTAAAGGCGCAACAAGCGGTGCTAACCGTGTTTTGCGTGGAGGCAGCTGGTACTACTCGGCTACTCGCTGCCGTGTTGCCTATCGCGGCACCGATGGCCCATCTTACCGTAGCAGCTTCAACGGTTTTCGGGTGGCACTTTCCCAGTAAACAGTTTGGTTATCTGCCCTCTTCTTTTAAGCTGTAACTTTTGCCAAAAAAGGCGAGGGACGAAGCCTAAAAGGGCAAAAGTTTATAGATTCGAAAATGTTTATGTGAATTAGACAAGTTATACTTGTATTTTACAGAAATTGTA
>JBLIDJ010000151.1:0-4999 GCA_047634195.1 Flavobacteriales bacterium | reverse complement strand
AAAGTAATAAGTAGTTAGTACAAAGTAGTAGTTAGTAAATAGTACAAAGTAAAAAGTACAAAATAATGAGAGCCAGAACCGTTGGTTAACAAAACTACTGAGGACTATTTACTGAATACTAAGGACTACAAAGTAATAAGTAGTTAGTCAATAGTTCCTTTCTTCCAATGCGTTGCAAAAGGAATCCATTTTTTTTGGGGGTTAAAAATAACGCTACATTTGAGGGTACTAACAATCTATCAACCAACTAAAAAATTACCATCAAACAAACATACTCCCATATAGTTCCCCAACAAATCACCCCTATGCGTTTGCAAGAATATGGTGTAGGTGTTTTTGATGTTGTTTTAACGAAGTCCGCTCTAAAAAAAGCACTCAAAAAACAATACATTAAGGTCAATGATATTATTGCCACTACCGCTACTTTTATCAATGGTGGAGAATGTATCACTTTATCCATTTCGGAAGAAAGTAGTCCCAAGAAAAAACTCATCTTCCCGCTTGATGTGCTCTTTGAAGATGAATATTTGGCCGTTATTCACAAACCTGCCGGTATTTTGGTGAGCGGCAATAGTTTTAAAACCATTGCGAATGCTTTGCCCCAAAACATACAACGGAGCAACCTTCCTGATGCAACTACTCCACAACCTGTTCACCGGTTAGATTATGCCACAACGGGTATTTTATTGGTCGGAAAAACAAGTAGCAGCATTCGTGCGCTCAATAAAATATTTGAACAGCGGTTAATTACAAAAACTTACTATGCCGTCGCTATTGGTGATATGAACCAAAACGGTACAATCAAGTCAGAAGTTGATGGTAAAGAATCACACTCTAATTATGCCTTGAAAGAATCTGTTGCTTCTGAAAGGTTTGGCACGCTCAACTTGTTAGAGCTAGAACCCTTAACAGGGAGAAGGCATCAATTGCGTCAGCACCTATCCAGCATAGGCAATCCTATTTTGGGTGATAAAGAATATGGTACTGAAGGCTTAATACTCCACGGAAAAGGTTTGTACTTGCATGCCTATTCATTCATGTTTATTCATCCATTTACTCAGGAAAAAATAAAAATAAAAGATACTTTGCCTCAACGATTTAGCAAGATTTTTGGTGATGTAATGTGTGACACTAAAAACGAAGTCAATAAACCTTTTCAACATAATACGTAGCCCATGGAATCAATAGACAAAAGTGACTTAAAAGACTTACAGGCTTTTTTTAAGAATAGAGCAAAAGCCATACAGGATGAAAAAGACCTGATGCTCTCAATCATTGGTGCTCACCTGGAAAAAATTGACCAATCTAAGCTTTCAGCGGTTGATGCTGAACAAAAGAAAAAGGAAGTAATAGATCTCGGTAAATTCATTGCTCTTTACGATCAAAAAATAACGATTGAGGAAACGGTACGTGAGTCACCTAGTTTTATCATACGTAGCCATAAAAAAATGATAGGTGTTGAGCTATTGGATTTACACAGCAATCTTGATGTTCAAAAAACAGAAGGCTATATAGACACCCTTTTTAGAGAAATAGAAGAAAAACTTAAAGACATATCCCCTGCTATCCATGGTGTTTACAAAATAAATTTCCTCGGTCATGTGTCATTTGACACACAGAAAAATGAGATTAAAAAAGATATCATTCGTTGCATTAAAACTTCTGAAACCGATTCTACCTATCTCAGCAGCATAAAAAAATCGCCTGGTGACATACTACACTTATACACCAACGAAACCTATAACTCAGGAGTTTTACAAAAAACAGAGGTGCTTGATGCCATTGCTGAAAAAGAAGAAAAAATGAGCCAAAACCAATCTACCTCCAAATCCTCCGAATGTTGGTTGTTGTTAGAAATGAGTGGTACAGAAGAGTCTAGTGCTTATGCAACTATGGATGCAACTATCAAGGACGATGTTTTCACTACTAGTTTTGAAAAAGTGTTTATCGTAGATTTCTTCAAATCTGAAATCATAGAATTAAAAACAAGGTAAACTAAACCCGAAACATACATATTGAACTCCCCTAACTGATCGTTCATCCGTATTAGCTAAACGTTATTTGTCACTATTTGCAAGAATCCTTCGCTAATTCTTTACCTTTATTGCTAAAGCATTTGATATGTCCCTTATCACTTCGATACACCAATGCTTTTATATTTTTTAATAAAAATTCTTTTCAAAACACAGCATTCATTGACAATAAAGTGAGTTTGTTGGCAGTGATTCTTACCTTTACTTCATGTAATAACTTGATTTAGCAATTGCGCGTATTGAATTTATACCTACGCCTTTAGCAAATTCACCTAAATTATCTCATAATGAAAACAGCAACGGATTTAGAAAAAGAAATCATAGTCATCACTATGAAAATACAGAGCGAATATCCTGAGTTATCTAAATACATAAAAGAAATGCCTATCAATATTTTGGAAAGCAACACAGATGCTATCAACAATAAGCACATGGAAGAATACTATAATTCTTTGGTGGAATTATTAGCTGAGTACGCTAAAACGCATTAGGTCAGTAGATCATAAAGTTCTCTTAAGAATTTTAGTTTTACAGACTTCCCATATTATTCGTTTCAGAAGGCATTTTAACTTAAGAAATTAGGCCTGACTTATCTTTGTTTATGTCAAAAAATGCAAGATTATTTTTTTATAAACACAACAACTACAAATTTATCCTTACCCCTTCGCATAATCCTCTAAATAAGCAAACGAAGTCGTTAACTCACCCTCTAAAGTAGTTTCAGAGGCACGTGCTAACACTCCTTCAGGGTCTCCATTAAAAAAGTTGGGTAGTATGTGTGTCAACAATTCGTTTCCAAAATCTTCTGAGGCATCAAGCGGCAACTCACATGGCAAATTATCAACAGCCATGACTCCTATGGCGTTTTCATCCATAAAGTCAACTTCTTTTTCTAGTGTGGCATCATAACCGTACAATGGATCGGATATGGTACTAGGCCGTAAGGTAGAAGCTACCGCACAATCGATATCACAACTAACATCCGCTACTACTTTAATATCAAAATCTGGCGACTTAGCATCTTCTCTGGTGAAAATGTAAGGCGATTTTGAATTCCAGTAATGACATGGAACATACATGTGAGTTCCTTTGGCAAACTGCATAAAAGAGCTTCTAAAAGGTGTTGGGTCGGCGTAAAAATCTTTGCGTTTAAACGAGCTCCCATCCAATCGTTCGTTGTAATCGCTTACCAACAATTGAGCATAGACTGGTTCGTCAAATTGTGCGTTTTTGTATGCATCAGGTGACACCCGTTTTAGTCCTGCCGCTTCAATAATTTCCAAGGCCCCACCAGCTACTCTTCCGTCACCGGTAATCACCATTTTGAAATCGGCTGGTAAGTCAATTTTTTTCAATTCTGCGTTAAGTTCAACTCTGTCGGCACATAAGTTGGCTTGTTTGAGCTCATACCTCCCCGTTTTTTTGCCGTAAGCCAAAAATCCGTTGTAACATCCCACTACTCCTGCATAACGTCCAAAACCAATCAAACGTTTTCCTTTTGCATTGGTCAACACTTCATAATCAATCAAACGAATTTTTTTGTCCAGAATCGTGCGTAGTAATTCGCTATTGTATGGTTGTAATTTATAGGTGTGTGAAAAAAACAGGTATGTTTTTTCAGGAATCAACATATCAAAAGGCACTTCTTTTACACCAAGCAACACATCACAGTCCGAAAGATCTTCTTGCAAAGTAATTCCTGATTGGGTATAAGAATCATCTGAAAACGCTCGGATAGCACTAGGCTGCACAACCAATTCCGCATTTGGATAGGAATGCTTAAAACTTTCACATTGTTGAGGGCTTAAAGGAACTCGTTTGTCTGGTGGTGTTTTGCCTTCTCTGATGATACCGAACTTCATAGCTTGATTTTTGATGTTGGATGCAAAAATGCACTTTTAACCCGAAACATGCGCAAGAAAATTAATTACAACTTGAAGCATTTCCAAATACGCGTTTCAGAAAAATTAATGACTTCAATGATACCGTAAGAATTGTATTCTACTGTTTTTTAGTAGACAGCAGCTTTATAAAAACCCCTAATAGTGACCTGTTGCTTTGCCTGGCGTAATACAATGATTTTTTTAAAAAGGACCAATGTATTTTTTTGTCTTTTTTAAAGATTGACAAAAAAGCATTTAAATACTGTTCGGTCATGTTTTGTTGAATAAATGCATGCTCCCAACCTTTTTGCTTAAAATAATCTAATGTAAACTCCTTTGCTTTTAAGGAATTTTCAAACCTTGTTTGCATTGATTTTAAACTAAAGATTCCACCGCCATGCACCCGATAAACAGCAGGTGAAATGTCATGAAGGTATTGTGCTTTTCCAAAGCGTGAAATAATAGCTCGCAGCACTACATCAGCATGAACAATTCCCGATAAATCAATTTCTTTGATAATTTCAGGAAGGTTTCTATAAAGTATTGTAAGGGTTGGAATTGGTTGATTGATTATGTCTTCCTGAAGAATACTTTTATCACTGACATGGTTAATGATTAATTGCTTGTCAAACTCTCCGTTTTCACGCAGTTTTTGTGCATTGTGATAAGCAAGGACATAATCCTCGTTTTTCTCCAAAAAATCAACCTGTTTTTGCAACTTTAAAGGGTCTGTCCAGTAATCATCTCCTTCGCACATGGCTATGTATTTTCCTTGTACGCGCGAATAGTTAAACCTTCGGCTAGGGTTAATTCCTTGACTCCATTGGTTTTCAGTTTGGCAAATAGGTTTGATAATTTCAGGATACTTTGCTTCATATTCTTTAATGATGCTTTGTGTATTGTCGGTAGATGCATCGTCATGTATCAGAACTTCAAAATTGAAATCGGTTTTTTGTGTTAAAAAACCTTCTAAACATTCTTTTATATAAGACTCATGATTATAGCTTAAGCAACAAATGCTTACTAATATTGACATAAACGATTTTCTTTTTTTCTTACCTTATCATCAATAGACAAGCAGTT
>JBLIDJ010000150.1:0-5064 GCA_047634195.1 Flavobacteriales bacterium | reverse complement strand
CCCGAAGCTGTAAAAAAGGCCTTGCTGTGGGACTACGATTATGTGTTGGTACTGGATGGTGTAGATATTCCTCCTTATTTTCCCGCTACGGAGATACAACAGCAATTGTCTTTGGTGAGCAAGGGAAATGGGGTGTCGCTTTATGAGAAAAAGGCAGTTAAAAACAAAAAACTAGGTTATCAATAATGACGACCTAGTTTTCACTTTAATTTCAAGGAGATTTTAGTCTTTTCTCTCCAAAAAATCCACAATGACACTCTTCCGCTTTCTATCCCAGCCTTTTACATGTTTTAATTTGTTACTATGAGGTTCCAATAGTATAAACTGAGGGAAAAATTTATAGTTAAAATCATCTAAATTGTTTGCTCCTACAAGCAAACCATTCGGCAATGTATCAATCTTACTTTCTTCGAATTCGACAAACAGCAAAGACACATTTTCATGACCAACATAAGTGTTAATCGTTTTTTTAGCCAGGTTACAAAACCCACATTTAGGAGAGCCTATCATCACTAGAGTTGGTTTTTCCACTTCGTTTTTCAGATAGCTTTTTTCTTGTAATTCTTTGATGAGTTTTTGATGACAAGAACTGCTAAATACCGCTAAAGCAAGAATGAATAGGTATTTCATAGGGAGTAATATTTGCTGATATTATTTTTTAACAACCTTAAATAAGGTTAGTAGTCTTGGCACAACAATGACTGATGAAGCACCTAAACCAAGTGACCACATAAATGAGTAATCGTTGGTGGTTTCAAGTTGAGATTGGTACACTAAAAAATATAGCCCTGCCCCGAGTAACCATACAATCACAAACAATACAAAATCTTTTAAAAACTGAATCATGATTATGATTATTAAACATACTTCTTAACGGAAAAGTTAAGGCATGTTTTTAATTTTTCCAAAAATATCGTTTGAAAATTAAATCTTTTGCTTGTGTCGAACCACCTGTGATGAGCCTGTCGAACCACCTGTGGTGAGCCTGTCGAACCATTGGATATGCCGCGTAGCAGTAATTTTTCACAACACTTGTTTGTGTACAAATGCTTTATTATCTGAATTCAGTGCTAATAAAAGATAAGTGCGCAAAATTGGAGTTTGATTTTTTATTTTTACAAAATCATTTACAAAATATAGTAATACGCTAAAACCTTGATCGAATGGTCTTCAGACTTGTCGCTGAGGCTTTATCCTATGTAGCGTTTTTTTTCTTTTGCTACGCACTATATACTTCAGTGCGAATTAAAAACGCTAATTTATCAAGAGCAGGATTATAAATCCTACGAAGCGGAAATTTATCATTCCCAATTCAGTCAAATCGTTTGACCCCAGCATAAATGTTCCGTTAAGCTGTTCATCGTTGCTTTTTATTGGTTTGAATACCATAGCAGCACTCTATTTGCTAAGCTTTGCCAATTGCCAAGCTAATACGTGAGAACTACCAAAACAAGGGGCTAAAGCGCGCTTAATAGAAAAAATAACACCTACAGAAACCTACAGCCACACTTGAACACTGGTTGAGTCCAGTAAGTAGTGGCGGATTAATTACGGAACTGACTAAAGACAGGTCAAGTAAGTTGGTTTATATTTTCATAAACCAACAATCAGCAAAACCTTCTTCCCTGTAAGTTGCTATTGTAATACCTATATTTTCCAATGTATAACTTTTATTAACCACTACGTGATACCATTGCGTAGTTGTGTTGTAATAGATATCCATTGGTGTACCTAAGTTTTTATTGCTAATCCAGTTATACAGTACTTGAATATCAGATTCACTTCTAGAGGATATAACAACTATATATATACCTGAATCGAACTCCTTGTAAGTATAATTCAGTTTTTTATTCTCTAATAATAATAACTCTGCCTGTAATATTTGGTTGACTAATTCTAATGAATCATTTTCAGCCCAAACAGCTTTTAATGCTACCAGTATAGCTTCATTGTCTAACAATAATAAATTAGAATCTGCAGTAATAACTTTTGATAGTAAACCAACCTGTTTTTTTAAAATAGCAATCTCCGATTTATTACTTTGCCCATGGCCTAATAAGCTTTGAACAACGAGGCATATAATAATTAAATATTTCATAGTTATTTTAATTCGCTTTTTATTACTTCAACTCGTTTCGAAATTTCTGCAATACGTTTTGTGTCCTTGGTGTTTACATCTCCTGCTTTTTGTTTCGCAACCAATTGCGTCAGTTCTGTTAGCAATTCATTCATTTCTTGCGACAACTTCCTGTACTTTTTGTTTTGCTGCGCAGCTTCATTTTTTAATCTAGTCTTTGTATTTCTTCTTATAAGGGGATCTTGTTCAGTTGGTACTTCAACCCCTTTTTTCTTGTTGATATTTAAAGTAAATAACAACTCATGTGCTCCTGACGAGATCGTTGACAAATGATTTTGTGGCATCGTATAGGCATATCCCAATTGTATATTAGCGATGTTAACTCCTAATGCCATTAAACTAGTTTTATTGGTCCGGTAACTATATTGTAACCAAACCAACTCATTGTAATCAACCTGCATACCCACATCAAGTATGCTTGGATTTATAGACCTGTTTTGATAAACCACTAATGGTTTGATACTAAACGCTTCGCTGATATTTTGTGTGAACTTGGCCGTAACAAAAACATGGTCGGAAACAGTTTTGTTCGCTATGATTAAATGCGGAGCACTTAAACCCAGTTCAAGTTTTTTATGCTTAAACAAAAAACCTGCACCAGAAATAAATTGCGACTCATTATACCCACCACTAAGGGCTTTATCTGTTACGTCAGTAAACGGGTTGTTTAATATATCATCTGTTTTTAATCGTGATTGATAGTACCCAGCTGTTAAACCAAACGATAACGATTGTCCTGGTTTAAAGATAGCTTTGTATGAATAAGCAAACTCAGCTGTTATCGTCGAAAAATTTCCAGCTTTATTTACATTAATCTTTCCACCAACACCCATATTATCTTTAAACTGGCTATGCACTCCAAGCATGGAATTCGTAGGATTTCCTTCCATTCCAACCCATTGTGCGCCCGAATTTACAATTGCTTTAACTCCTTCAGTATTTCCTGTAATAGCAGGGTTAATATTAAAGTGATTCATCTGGTATAAATAGTGCGAATTCAGATTTTGAGCCTGTAAACTACTTACTATTAGAACCAATAGTATGGTGAATATTGCATTTTTCATAAGTATGCTATTTAACAGAGGTGAAAGATCCTTTGAAGTAAGTTGTTGCTTCTTCATTGTTTTGCAGTATGTAGTAGTAGGTACCATTTTCTAGTGGTGAACCTTCATAAATTCCATCCCAAGAATTATCATAACCACTTCCAACAGCAAATACTATTGTCCCTGCAGCATTATAAATGTTCAATGAATAATTACCGTATATGGTAACATTTTTTATTAAAAAATAGTCGTTTTTTCCATCACCATTTGGAGATAATACCGCGATAGTAGCGAAGTCATTTTCATCTTCAAATACATCTGTTATATGCACTTGAATTGTTGACGTTGCACTGAGTGCTCCATTGTCTGTTGCAACAACAACAATTTCGTAATGATTTATAAGTTCGTAATCAAAGGATATAAGCGATTCTAATTCATTGTTGTTCCCTATTTTAAAATAAGCATTGTTTTCACCAAGTATTGTTAATGTAATTTCATCTCCATCATCTACATCTGTTGCTTCTATAACACCAATACTTGCTGTACTACTAAGGTTCTCTGCTAAATAGAATGTAGATTCAGCTAATTGAGGGGCCTCATTTTTGTTTAAAACAGCAATACTTATGGCTAGTTGCGCACTACATCCTAATGCGTCTCTGGCTTGAACACGAATAGCATAAGTACTCTTTGTTTCAAAATCGACCGTACCTTGGTTAAACACATCGTCACCTGAAAATAAAAATGATAGGTTATCGTCGTCCCCAGTTCCAGTAACTAAGCTAAATGTTAGCTCACTACTATTGTAGTCAATAGCTGATAAAGCACCCACAAAGGCATCTACACTATTTTCTTCTATCACATCGCCTGATATAGCAATATCACTTGGAGGAAAGTTTGCGTAAATCACAAATGGCACCGATGGGTATCCAAATACTGCTCCGTCCTGAAAATTGATCGTTGTTACCATGTCAATAATGGAATCATTGTCAAAATTGTACGCTTTAAACACCACTGATTCTCCGGCAATCGTGTTACTAAAAATAGTTAGGCCTGCTAGGTAATCATCTCCGTTCACGTCTGATGTAAATTCCACACCTCGGCAAACACCATTCACAAAAGCACCTATCATGTTAGCTGGATTTGCCAATGCTTCGCATGAGACGCTTAACTTAACGGTCATGTTCATGTTGTAATCGTACGCTGCTGGATTAACACTCCATGAAGGAGCTGCTGCTCTTACAAAACCGCTCACCAAGACGCACAGCATGATTGTTAGTATATAATTTACTTTTATTTTCATAGCTGTTTTTACTAATGTGAAATATGAATAAGTTTCTCAACACCAATTAAAGCATCGTCGAATTTTACATGAATAATATGCACTCCATCTGGCAAGGCAATACCTGAAGTAAAGGTTAACCACTTAAATTTATGATTACCTGCGTCTCTACTTTCGTCCATCACAACACTCAATAATTTACCGGTCACATCAAACAATTCGATAGACACCTGTTGTTTTTCGGTTAAGTTAAATGCAATGGTTAAATCTTGATAATAAACAGTTGGTGCAATTGAATACTGACTTATTGTTTTATTGCCAATAACTAAGCTTTTACTTGACGTAAAGACAAATGGCTTTTCAGGCGAACCCATTAATTTGTTATTGTTAAAATCAAACGATTCGTTCAAAACATATACATGACCACCATCGTCCATCAATTTAAACTCAAGCTCCGTTGTTTCTACTTGACCAAAGAGGTTTAAATAAAACACATTGTTTTTTACTTTTCCTACACCACGCACAACGCCATTGTGATAAGCTATCAACTTAAATTGCTGATCTATGTTTTCGCAAATATCAACCGTGGCAATAAGCGACATGTT
>JBLIDJ010000149.1:0-5078 GCA_047634195.1 Flavobacteriales bacterium | reverse complement strand
GGTAACGAAGTATTCACACCACCTAGTTGCAGAGGAAAATCAAAATCTTTTTACGTGGGACTAAAAAAACATGAACTTACCAACCATTTAGGAAATGTTATAAGTGTAGTTGCCGATAGAAAAACAGTGAAATTTAATGACTTTATTTTGATAGAAGAACTTCGTCCTGGTCATACCTACCAAGCGGATGTGGTATCTGCGAAGGATTGCTATCCCTTTTTCTAATTTCACATGCTTTAAAAACTGTTTTCCATGAGTTGTTGCTGCTGAAAACTAGATCATTTTAGGGATTTTTTCTTGTAGATAAATTTGAGTATCTACTTTGATGCCTCCCTTTCTTTTGCCGTTGGCTGGCTCTCTTCCTGCACAACTAAAAATAGCTTTAAACAAAGAGATAGTGCTAGAATCGATCATCTCTAATCAATCTTCCCAGGCATATCGTTGTTGGCTGGCCGAGATAATAGGTTGATATGTTTTGTAGAGGGAAAAATAAATATCTTGGAAAACTTCGTGGCCTCGTCTAGCATTGGCATCACTCAAAGTACTTTTGTAAGGGATTCTTTTAAGCTGAAAATGTGCTGTTTTACATTTCATACCTAGCAATGCACCTTAAACTTCTCGAAGAGAATAACAATGAGCAAATGATGAAAACAACAGGCTTATTTAGATGATCTGAGGCATTAATTTTTTTGTGTAATAGCCTGAATTATCCCGCTTTTCAAAAAGTTTTATCGGACACTAGTGAAAAAAAATACCTTTAAAAAATATATAGATGGACACTCCTGATAATTATTTAAAACTAAACACCTAATTATACAACAGGTCTTAGCATGTAATGTGTGTCTTAAATAAATAATGATAAATTAGAATAATCTTAGTGCTAAAATATTCTTAGACTAAACAAAAAATTCAAAAAGAATTCCCTAAATTGACAAAATACTTAGATGAAATACCAAGCAATTTCCCATTGAACACCGAAAAAGATGCGAGTCAAAATGCGCTAAAAGATTATCTAGGTTCCTTAAACGATTTATTAGAAACTTATGCAAGAGAGCATAAACCAATATAAAAAATATGACCATACAAATAAATACAGACAAAACTTTAACGGGTGAAAACAGAAGCTCCGATTTTTTTAAGTCGCAAATTGCCGAAGCATTAAAAAGATTCGAAGATCATATTACCAGAATAGAGGTTCATTTGAAAGATGAGAATGGAAAAAATGAGGGGTTTAATAAGATCTCATGTTTATTAGAAGCAAGACTTGAAGGTAGACAGCCTATTGCTATCACCAACCGGGCAGACACAATAGATCTTGCCGTCAGTGGAGCTATTGACAAAATTAAAACGGCAATAGGAAATATTCTTGGAAAAAACCAAAAACATTAATTTTATAAAAATTGAAACAAAAAATAACTTTGGTGCCGGATTGTATCACTCAAATGCACCGCTCACTATTAAGTGTGCGGTGCATTGCGCAGCAAAAGAAATATAACCGCAACCTACCTATCAAATGAACTTTTTTCAGTATCGGTACTTCTTGAATATTTTTTACAAATGAAGCATAATAAATAGTTGCTTAAATAAGTATTTTAATTCGCTTCACAGTGTCTGTAATGCTTCGCATAAAGCCAAATTGGCTGTGTAAGCCGTTTTTATTTGCTGCATTTTTCGTGATACACACCCCTGTTAGACACTAGCCATGTAAAAAAGTTATCCTACTTTTGATGTCATTCCAAAGCATACAAAGTAAAATAATATGAGTACCACCTTATCTTTAGTAGTTCCTTGTTATAATGAGGTAGAGGCTTTGCCAGAGACTGTAAAACAGCTAACACGTTTGCTAGAAGAGTTAATAGCAAGCAAACAGATAGATGCCACTAGTTTTTTATGTTTTGTCGATGATGGAAGTGTTGATGGGACATGGGAACTCATAAAAAAATATTCCAGCACCAATGGAAAAGTAAAAGGGCTGAAATTATCGTTTAATGTTGGTCATCAAGGGGCGCTTTATGCTGGTA
Organism: Flavobacteriales bacterium; assembly: GCA_047634195.1. GTDB lineage: Bacteria > Bacteroidota > Bacteroidia > Flavobacteriales_D > Luteibaculaceae > JBLIDJ01. Next base: position 3,057 of record JBLIDJ010000149.1, on the reverse strand, counting down.
TAGAACACGCCATATTGACCAGTAACTGTGTTGTAACCATTGATGCTGACTTGCAGGATGACCACACCGTGATAGCAGATATGCTTAAGCGATACAAAGAAGGATTTGAAGTCGTATTTGGCGTGAGAGATGATCGAAAAACAGACTCATTTTTTAAGAGAGTAAGCGCTCAACTATTTTATAAACTCATGCATTTTATGGGCGTTAAGATAGTTTACAACCATGCCGATTTTAGGCTGTTGGGGCAAAAGGCAGTGAACAGTTTTTTGCGATTTAAAGAACGTAATATGTTCATAAGAGGAATTATCCCCTTGGTAGGTTTTAAGAACACGAATGTGTATTACAAGAGAAAAGAACGAAATACAGGAGCATCTAAATACCCGTTTTCCAAAATGCTTTCTTTTGCATGGGAAGGCATTACCTCTTTCAGTATTATTCCCTTAAAATTGATAACATCAATAGGCTTTATTATTTTCTTACTAAGTATCATTATGGGCTTTTACTCTTTCTACATTGTCCTGTTTACGGACAGAGCGATACAGGGCTGGGCATCAACCATTATCCCTATTTATTTCTTAGGAGGCATCCAGCTATTGTCAATAGGTATCATCGGTGAGTATGTTGGGAAAATTTACAAAGAAGTTAAAAACAGACCTCGTTACTTGATTGACGAAACGATACGTTAACAATCAAAACGCTACTTGATAAACGATATAATCGGAAGTTTCTAATACCATTTTGTAAGTATCAAATTTATTTCCTAGCTCATAATTTCTTTTAAGCACAACAAGGTACTTCAAGCCCTTGGTTTTTAGTTTCTGTATGTATTTCTTGTTTTCAATTTGTGCGTTGTTGCAGATCCAACCCTTTCTGTGTGCAAAATACATTGGGGTAGGGAAGTAATCAGAGTTGATAACAATGAGTTCGTCTCTGCCAAATATGGTGTCAAGATCAGATTCCAAGGTAATCAAATACGCATCTTTTTTATGAATGCTAAAATCTTGATGTTGATTGGATATGCCTTCAACAGCTATGGCAGATAATAGGAGAATGACAATGCCTGTGTTTTTTATTTTTGTTAATCCATAACCAGCAACAAACGCCATAATGGGTACAAAAGGAATGACATAATAATTGTGCAAACTAAAGTTGATGCCGGCTTTAAGAACTATGATGGAAAAAGTTAGAAAACCCAATATCAAAACAAGTAATATTACTTTTTCTTTTTTAATAATAGCAAATATAAGTCCTAGTATAAAAACCAAAAAACCAACATATTTGATGGATGTGTCATAGAATCTACTGAGTACATCAGAGAGATTGGCCCATATTTCAGCAGACCCTAAAGCAAAACTTTTGCCCATAAAAAAATGCCAGAATCCATACGTTTCTACAAGCTGTGGTACCCAGTAAAAATACCAAACTAGTACAGGAATAATACCAATGACTGACACCATACAAAAGATTACTTTCTTTTTTAATGGGATTGTTTTGTCCAACATAAAAATCCCCAATATTACTAAAGCATATCCAGTTGATAGTTTACACAAGACACCTAAAGTCATCAATAGGAGGTACGCAAATAAGGGTAATATATTTTTGTTTCTAGCAATGTTGTCGAAGTAGTTGCTTGCATAATACATACTAGCTATGACCATAGACATGGCAAAAGTATCGGGCATTATTTTCCTTGAAAACTGGAACCAGATGGAAACAATAAGAATGAGGGTGGCGTACAAGGCATGTGATGCCGAAAAATGTTTTTTAATGAGTTTGTAAAAAAACAAAAGACCTAAACTGGAGAAAAGTAAATTAATCAACCGACCATACCAATGCTCGTAACCAAACACTGCCGAAACTAGATAGATGATGTAGTTTAATGCAGGAAATTCCATACCTGTGATGCCTGTTTTTTCACCAGCAATATCTAGTCTGGGGTATAGTATGTTGTTGTCAATTTCAAGAAAATTTCTAGCGGGCATGGTAACGGTTGTTTGCCTCCAATTGTGCCCGACTTCCAAGGGAGGATTAGTAATACCAACAAGTCGTACCAAAAAGAAAAATGCTATCCAGAAACGTATATCTTTTACTAACTCTTTTATTTTCATCTATCGTTAATTGGCCGTAAAAGTAAGAAAACTAGTTAATGATATAGAAGGTGTTAAATCCAAATTAGCATTGGTTCATTTATAAATTCCTTTATTATAAATCATGGAATAGTTTTAAAAAGGGGACGCATCTTTTTTTCCTTTGACACTAATGAAGATTTATCGTATTGGCTTGATATGTGCTTGGCACTTAATCCTCTGGCAAAAGCATCAAAGAAAAAGAAATAACGATACGTACAGTATTAAAAAACAAAGGGGTGTTTGAAGGTTATTCAATACTCTTATTGTTTCTCAGCCCTATTCAAAATTAGCCAAGATTCGTTGCCTGTCTTCGCTGTCTTTATCATTCTTGTGATAAAGCTCAATAAAGACAATTTTGTTTTCATTTGTAAAATGTGCGTAAATTAATATCAAACCAGAATTCACCCCTCGTCCTTTTAAGGATCGACAAGCTATTTTTTTCACCTTTATCACACAGGTATTCAGACCTAAGTTGTCTATTCGATAGCCAAAAGGAGCTCTTGCTTCAGGTTTCTTTTTTAAAATTGTTTTTACTTGTAGCAAATCTTCTTTTAACGTTCTGTATTTTTTCGAAAGATGTTTTAAATCTCGCTTGTATTCGGCTAATTCTTCAAAAGTCATGCTAGCTCTATTTCATCACCATAGTTTCTCACTGTATAGGGTGCTTCTCTATAAAAAGCCAATTCATAACTAATGTCTTTGCCTTCATCGGTTACTTCCCAAGGCAAATCTTTGTGAGAATAATTGCTGATGGCTGCAGCCGACCAATCGCTCATTTGTTCCATCACACGATCAAGTACTTCTGTTTCACTGGCTCTTAGTTGGGTCAAATCTGCCTTTTCTAGTGGTAAATAGCGTGTTTGTGGATAGCCATGATAGTTTGTTTTTATCCGTTTCAGTAATCCTTCTGCAATCATTTGATCGATAA
>JBLIDJ010000148.1:0-5080 GCA_047634195.1 Flavobacteriales bacterium | reverse complement strand
TAAGTATGCATTAGATCAAATTTTTGGAAAGTTAAAAAATAGCGGTGCAGGAAATCACCGAACATCAAAAGTAGGAGCTGGAGATGAACGTGATGGCGAAAATAGATCTTTTCAGTATGGGGATGATTTAGGGATGGTTGACATGACTGAAAGTTTAAAAAATGCACAAATAAACAATGGAATTTCAGACTTAAGACTAACCGAAAATGACTTAATTGTAGAGCAAACTAAACACAAAGCACAGATGAGCACGGTGCTAATGATTGATATTTCTCACTCCATGATTTTGTACGGTGAAGACCGTATTACACCAGCAAAAAAAGTTGCTATGGCTTTGGTTGAATTAATCAACCGCAAATACCCTAAGGATTCCATCGACATTATCGTTTTTGGAAATGAAGCATGGCCAATTAAAATTAAAGATCTGCCATACTTACAAGTAGGACCTTATCATACAAATACCGTCGCTGGACTTGAATTAGCAATGGATATTCTTCGTCGGAAACGAAATACCAACAAGCAAATTTTCATGATTACTGATGGGAAGCCAAGTTGTATCAAATTGCCTTCGGGAGAGTTTTACAAGAACAGCAACGGCTTAGATGAAATGATCGTTAAAAAGTGTCTAAACAAAGCGGCACAAGCTCGAAAATTGAAAATACCAATCACTACTTTCATGATTGCGACAGATCCATACTTACGACAGTTTGTGGATATGTTTACAGCTCAAAACAAAGGGAAATCTTTCTTGACAGGACTAACAGGATTAGGAGAAATGATTTTTGAAGATTACGAAAAAAACAGAATTAAAAGACTTTAAAATACAACACATGAAAAAAGAGATCACATTTCAAGAATTGAAAGATTCAGGATATAAAGACAAAACAATTAGCGCAGAAATTCAAGCTAATTTAATTGCCAGAATAAAAGCAAAACAACCAGTTTTTGTGGGCTTATGGGGTTACGAAGACACGGTAGTGCCTCAACTCAAAAAAGCAATTCTGGCAGGACATCACATTAACCTGTTAGGATTACGAGGTCAAGCGAAAACTAAAATAGCAAGAAGCATGGTTGATTTGTTGGATGAATTTATGCCCATTGTAGAAGGGTCTGAAATTAACGACAGTCCTTTTCATCCCATTTCAAAATACGCAAGAGACCTACTTGCTGAGCATGGTGATAAAACGCCAATAGCATGGGTTCACCGATCAGAACGTTTCTTTGAAAAATTAGCTACTCCAGATGTGAATGTTTCTGATTTGATCGGAGACATCGACCCAATCAAGGCAGCCACTTTAAAATTACCTTATTCCGATGAGCGTGTGTTACATTACGGGATGATTCCTCGTGCAAATCGTTCCATATTTGTTCTTAATGAATTACCTGATTTACAAGCTAGAATTCAAGTATCTCTTTTCAATATTTTGCAAGAAGGGGACATTCAAATACGTGGTTTTCAACTAAGAATGCCTCTTGATATTCAGTTTGTATTTACTGCAAACCCTGAGGATTACACCAATAGAGGAAGTATAGTCACACCTCTTAAAGATAGAATTGGATCACAAATTTTTACACACTATCCAAAATCAATTGCTCTTGCCCGTCAAATCACAGAGCAGGAAGCCAATATATCTGAGGAGGACAAAAATACTATTAGTGTTTCATCCTTAGCAAAAGACCTTTTAGAGGAAGTCGCTTTTGAAGCCCGACAAAGCGAATATGTTGATGCAAAAAGTGGTGTAAGTGCTCGTTTAACCATTAGCGCCATGGAAAACTTAATGGCCGCTGCAAAGTTGCGACTTATTGAAACAGGTTCTGACAAAACATCTGTTCGATTAGTAGACTTCATGTCCATAATACCATCCATCACTGGAAAAATTGAATTGGTATATGAAGGAGAAGAAGAAGGTGCAGACAGAGTTGCCAAGCTGTTAATTGATCAAGCAGTAATGGCGCAATTCGAAAAAATATTCCCTCGAATTCCAAAACTAGAAAAAGAGGGAGTAAAAACACCCTACTTTGATTTAGTTAATTGGTTCGACGATAATTTTATTGAATTAAATTATACAGACCCAGACACCGAATTTTATGCTGGTTTAAAAAGCGTTACTCCGTTAGTTGAAGTTGTTAACGAATATGCCTCTAAATTACCAGAAGATGACAAGGCATTCTGCATGGAATTGGTACTATGGGCTTTGACACTTAATAACAAATTGGATAAGTTGGATAATTCATCCAATTTCAAATTCGATTCAGTTGATATGGGACAAAAATTTTACGGGAATAATTAGACGACAAACAACTTACGGCAATAAGCCAAGCGATAATGGAGGGGAACTTTAATAAGTAGCTTATCTAATTCTGCTGAACAGCACCCCAGATCGGCGTAGCGTATTGCTACGTCGGTTTTTATGCGGCATCTTGCCTCATATATAAAAAGGATTAATTGCCGAGACCATCGAAGCCAAGAAAAGTATCCGAGAGTTAAGTTCGATTTTTTTGGATATTCATTTCAACCAAGAACAGCCTTTTCTAAGAAAAATAAACCCTAGTTTCTAGGTTATGATTGTGCTATAAGTATCTGTTCAAGAAAACGAATAGCAGATACATTGTCCTATAGTTTAGGTAGACACACCTTACTACTGAATATGCATACGACACTAAAACCTACGATGTGGCACTAGTTAGTCATTTTTGGACAAGCATATTGTGCGTTGATGAAAGCGGGATTTTCATCAAACTTAAGAAGACATTCGGGACATTTCAATTTCATTCCAAATGTATTTCTTGCGTTTCAAGTACCACACAAGCATTGTCCACTGCGAAATTGCACCGCCTACAATGGCAGCAAATGGGTGATTGTAATAAACGACAATAAACGTAAAAATTAAGTTAATAAATGCACCCAAATAATTGATAATCAATACTTCTTTTTCTTTTTTAATCCGGTAGTATTGATAAATAATAGGACCATACAAAAAAGGGGGAAACGCAAATAAAATACCGACAGCAAAATAGAAATAGGGTATGTCTAATTGGAATACATAAAGTAAGAACCACGAGATTAAACAACCCACTATTAAAACGAATGCAATGCTCGCTAAAAACAGTTTTTTGAATATTTTATTGAATAACTGTATGTTGATGCGGTAAAGAATATTGGTGAACGGCACAATGATGATGGCACTGAAAGCTTGCAGTAAAATAAATGAAGAAAGAAAGATTTGATAAGAACCAATGATGACATTTTCTTCATAGATGGCAATGATGTATTGATCGACCCTAGATTGAAGCAATCCGCTTAGTCCAACGATAAAAAAGGGGAGTGCTTTAGTAAATACACCTAAATGAATATTGGGTTTAGAAAACTTAGGGTAAATAAAATAAATAGCAGCTAAGGCTTTGAGTAAAGTAGCCAAGGTGTAAAACCCAATGAGTTGAATAAGGGTTATGTCTTGATAAACAAGAATGAATGTAATGACAACGATGATGGCTGTTATTTCAATGAGTAGCTGTGTCAGAAAGGATTTTGAGTAAATGACGATGCTTTCGGATGAGAGGTACACAAACTGACTGAGGGTCCAAACACATAATAAGCTTGCTTTATACGCATCGTTGGAGATGAAAAAAACGACCATAAAAGCGGGTACTAAAAGAAAGGATCTAGAAAATAGATTGGAATAAAACAAACTACTTATTAGCGCAGGAGTGGTGTTGTAAGATCGGATTAGATATTCCTTGTTTCCCCATTGAGAAAACAGCGCAATTAGATTGATTAAGAGTAATACAACAACAAGTTCACCCCATAAATCTTTGCTGTAAATTTTTGTGATAAGCAAAGCCACCAAAAACAGCGAAGCCGGAACAATAAATGTCCTGGCTCCGTTTATGATTATTTTCAGTAAATGTTTGGGCATAAAATTTAACTCTTTGCCTTAAAGGGTATGTTGTCGTTAGTCTGCTGTGTTAATCATGCAGATGTCAACTCAAAAGCCGTAATTGACCTTGTATTTTGATTACTTAATCATCATTATTTTTTCAATCTGCCCTGAATCATATACTTTCAAGAACATCTGATTCGGTGTAATTTTATCTACCACTCTACCAAGTAGATCATATAATTTGAAGGATGATTTTTCTTGAATTGCAAACTCAGCAACGTTGTCCAGTAAACAAGGATTGTTGATGTCTGTTACAATAAAAGGATATGAGGCAATATAACCAGAACCATAAGGAACCCAAACTTGAAATGTGTCGGGTTCAATGATTTCAATAGCCGCAGTTTTTTCACCTGTCGACCAAAGGAATACAGAAGCAGTGTCAGGACCTGATAATACCCACTTGTCATTTATTTTTTTACACGTAATTTCAGGTTGTGGTAATGTTAAGTTTGGATAATACAAGGCACGGTATGACACAATCTTATCTTGAAAATACATTTCTGCTAAAATATTTTTGCTGGCATGGTCAAAAATTGTTGCACTTGGGAAAGGGCGAAAGATAAAACCATATCCCAAGACACCTATGCCATTGTCTAAAACACGGTAACTACCCATTGCTCTTGCGAAGAATGGGTTAGGGTGTATGAACTCAAACACTTTGGTGGCCTCCCAATTAATGGTGTCTAGCACATACTCAACACCTCTTGTTATCTTTGGCTCACTAGCCGTGTTGGCATTATCAAAAAGAGAGTAGTTACCATTAGACATTCTACGAATATCATGTTGGCCACTAAACCCATTATCATTAACAAACGTAAAATCAGAGGATTTACCTCCTAAACGCCAAATGGTTTCACCTGTAACGCGATGTATTTTGTAAATGGAATTCATATGGCGAATAGACATTAAAATATGTCCGTCAGTGTCTTCTTCTACGGCATTTGCATGGCTGTAGTCAAAATTTGCGGCTGTGTACCCATACTCATCATACGCTTCAGTTGGATGTAAATGATCATTGCTATTCCAAGTGAAAATAACGTTGTTGTCTTCATCTATTTCTTGCATGCCTATGCCCACGATAACGGTCGTGTCACTACCTTGAATACTATCAAATGTAAAAGCAGAAAGATCCATGGTGT
>JBLIDJ010000147.1:0-5080 GCA_047634195.1 Flavobacteriales bacterium | reverse complement strand
GAAAATCGGAAAACCCACTTTGAAGTCATTGCCGGGAAATCCTTACCCCGTGATCGTGATGAGAAGTTTTTTGCTTTTGTAGATACCTATGAGCATGCCAAACCTAAAAGAAGGTTATTTGAAACCCTCAAAGCACAGGGCATGCAGTTTAACCAGCCTATAGGGTTTTTTTCTGACGGGGCGCAAAATTTACGAGATATTCAGAAATTTCTCAGCCCAATTTCCGAACACTATCTGGATTGGTTTCACATCACAATGCGCATCACTGTGCTTACCCAGTATCTCAAAGGAATTGTCAAGGTTGATAAACAATTAGCAGAAGATCTACAGGATCAATTGAAGAAAATCAAATGGTATCTGTGGCATGGAAATATTTATCAAGCCCTGGAGGGGATAGATGTTTTTGAGGATGATGCCGCTTTGATGGAAAATGAATATTCAAACTTAAAAGGGTTCAAAAAACACGCAGGTGAGTTTTGTGTCTACATCAGAAATAATGAATGTCATATTACCAACTATGGGGAACGGTATCGAAACGGGGAAATAATTACATCCAGCTTCGTCGAAGCTACGATCAATGAAGTCGTAGCACGGCGCTTCTGTAAAAAACAACAAATGCAATGGACCAGAAAGGGCGCACACTTAATGCTCCAGACTCGAACGAAAGTGTTAAATGGAGATTTGGCAGATTGCTTTAGAAAATGGTATCCCAATTTTAAAATTAAGGGGAACAATAAACTTGCAGCTTGAATTATGCCCCACGGAATTTTACGCTATCTAATAGTAAAGATTATTTTGGGTAAACTATATATACTATTTAGTATAAATTAATATATACTAAAAGGTATATATTGATAAATAGTATTTACATTTGTCCAGAAGCTTTATTTTATCATCATGAAATCTATTAATAAACTTAAACTTTTCAAACAATGAAAATAACAGCACAGGACGAGTACGGTTTAAGAATATTGGTGCGGATTGCAAAGTGTAAGGATAAGACTGGATTAAGCATTCCTCAGCTTAGCGATGCGGAAGGATTATCACAACCCAATGTCGCTAAATTAACCCGAATTCTTCGTGTGGAGGGCTTGATTAATAGTACCAAAGGACATGTTGGGGGATATATACTTGCCAGGCCTGCTGCCGATATTACGGTGAATGATGTTTTGAAAGCTTTAGGTGGGCGATTGTTTGATGAAGATTTTTGTGCCAAACATGTGGGAGTATTAAAACTGTGTACTAATTCTCTTGATTGTTCTATTCGTTCACTTTGGTCAATGGTGCAAGCTACTATTGATCAGCTACTAGATAAGATAACACTTGCGGATTTATCGAATGGTGAAAAAGAAGCTACAGTTACTTTTCAAAGTTTGTTTGAAGAAAACACCAATTAAAAATAAAGAATAAAACCCCATTATTAATAGCTAAACAAGATGATAACAGTTTCAGAAAATGCAAAACAACACGCGTTAAGTTTAATAACAAACGAAAATAGCCCCGAAGGAACATTTATTCGAGTAGGTGTTGATGGCGGTGGTTGTTCAGGTCTTACCTACAAACTCGTGTTCGATAATATTATTACAGAAAGCGATCAGGTTTTTGAAGACAAAGGAATAAAGATTGCCGTTGACAAAAAAAGCTTTATGTATTTAATGGGTACAGAGCTGGATTATGTGGGAGGATTAAACGGAAAAGGCTTTGTATTTGTCAATCCGAACGCAAGTAGAACTTGTGGTTGTGGAGAATCGTTTGGCGTGTAAAATAATTTAAGGTTAAAAGTATTGAGGTGTTTTATAAAAAATGCAACAATCTGGATGCTCTTACAACAATAGAGGAACATAAGATATGGCAATTATAATTACAGATGAATGCATTAATTGTGGCGCTTGCGAACCTGAATGCCCTAACAATGCCATCTACGAAGGAGGCATTGAATGGAGTTTTTCTGATGGAACATCTATAAAAGGAATGTTTACCTCAAAAAGCGGATTGACTGCAGATGCAGATGAACTGGAGGCACCTGTATCAGACGAATTTTATTATATAGTATCCGATAAATGTACAGAGTGTGTTGGTTTTCATGACGAACCGCAATGTGCCGCTGTTTGTCCTGTAGACTGTTGTGTGGATGATGATAACTGGCTCGAAAGTGAAGAAGAATTACTTGTCAAAAAAGACACATTACATTTAATAATTTAACCCAGATGACTATTGGGATTTGGATTTACCAATAAATAATATACAGTAAAGCTTAAAAAGTATGAATGAGGTTATAGAAGAAAAAATAAGCACGGAATACAAATACGGTTTCGTTACCGATATTGACTCTGACAACGCACCGAAAGGATTGAATGAAGATATTATTCGTTTTATCTCTGCAAAGAAAAACGAACCTGAGTGGATGTTAACCTATCGATTAAAAGCATACCATCATTGGTTAACAATGGAGGAGCCAGACTGGGCTCATGTTTCTTACCAGAAACCAGACTTTCAGGACATCATATATTATTCTGCTCCAAAGCCAAAAAAAGTATTAAATAGTCTAGATGAGGTTGATCCAGAATTGTTAAAAACATTTGAGAAGCTTGGTATTTCAATCCTAGAGCAAGAACGACTTACAGGTGTAGAAAGTAGAGTCGCAATGGATATTGTTGTGGATAGCGTTTCTGTAAAAACAACATTTACAGAAACATTAGCTGAAAAAGGAATTATTTTTTGTTCGTTTGGCGAAGCGATTCAAGAACATCCTGAATTAGTAAAAAAATACCTAAGCTCGGTTGTTCCTTCCAACGATAATTTTTTTGCTGCACTGAACTCCGCTGTTTTTACCGATGGCTCGTTCTGTTATATTCCAAAAGGCGTTCGTTGTCCGATGGAACTTTCCACTTATTTCAGAATAGAAGCGGCAGGTACTGGCCAATTTGAACGTACCTTAATTATTGCAGAGGAAGATTCGTATGTGAGTTACCTCGAAGGCTGTACAGCACCAATGCGTGATGAAAATCAATTGCACGCAGCGGTAGTGGAGCTTGTAGCACATAAAAATGCGCAAATAAAATATAGCACCGTGCAAAACTGGTATCCGGGCGATAAAGACGGTAAGGGAGGTGTTTTCAATTTTGTTACTAAACGTGGTATTTGTTTGGAAGAAAATGCTAAAATTTCTTGGACACAAGTAGAAACAGGTTCTGCAATTACTTGGAAGTATCCATCGGTCATTTTAAAAGGCGACAATTCGGTAGGTGAATTCTATTCTGTTGCAGTGACAAACAACCATCAGCAAGCCGATACAGGAACAAAAATGCTCCATATCGGGAACAACACTAAAAGTACGATCATATCAAAAGGAATTTCGGCAGGCTTTAGCAACAACAGTTACAGAGGGTTGGTGCGTATTGCAAAACGTGCTGAAAATGCCCGTAATTTTTCGCAATGCGATAGTTTATTGATGGGAGATCAATGCGGTGCACATACATTTCCATACATCGAAATAAAAAACAACACTGCCGTTGTAGAACACGAAGCAACAACTTCTAAAATCGGTGAAGACCAGCTGTTTTATTGCAAACAACGCGGTATTGATAATGAAAAAGCGATTGGTTTAATTGTAAACGGCTATTGCAAAGATGTATTAAGTCAACTACCAATGGAGTTTGCTGTTGAAGCACAAAAGTTGTTGGAGGTTTCTTTGGAAGACTCAGTAGGGTAAAACAAATTCTCACAATTCATAAGATTCAAAAAATGCTATCAATTAAAAATTTATATACGTCAATTGACGGAAAAGAGATTCTAAGAGGAATTAATTTAGAAATAAAAGAGGGAGAAGTACACGCTATTATGGGACCTAATGGCTCGGGAAAAAGCACATTGGCAGCAGTACTTGCGGGGCGTTCTGAACATGAAGTTACAGAAGGTGAGGTAATCTATAATGGTAAAAACCTGCTAGACCTAGAGGCTGAAGACAGAGCCAAAGAAGGGGTGTTTCTTGCATTTCAGTATCCGGTTGAAATTCCGGGAGTAAGCAATGTTAATTTTTTGAAAACTGCTATTAATGAAATTCGTGCTTACAAAGGGCTAGAACCTATGAAAGCAAAAGATTTTCTAATGATGCTGAAAGAAAAGCAAAACTTAGTGGAGTTAGATGTAAAACTTGCCAATCGCTCAGTAAATGAAGGTTTTAGTGGTGGTGAAAAAAAACGTAATGAAATATTTCAGATGGCAATGCTGGACCCGAAACTATCCATACTTGATGAGACCGATAGTGGGCTTGATATTGATGCGTTGCGCATTGTTGCCAACGGGGTAAATAAATTAAAGTCGAAAGAGAAAGCAACCATTATCATCACACACTATCAGCGGTTGTTGGATTATATCATACCTGATTTTGTTCACATTTTACATAAAGGAAAAATTGTAAAGTCAGGAGCAAAAGAATTGGCTTTAGAGCTGGAAGAAAAAGGATATGATTTTATTAAAGAAGAAGTAGAAGCTTAATTTATTACAAAATGGAAACAGCTATTAAAGCAAGTACGATAAAAGATAAATTGATTTCTGAATTTGAGACATCCAAATTATTTTTATTTGGTGATACAGAACTTCGTGATAAAGCCATGGAAAGCTTTTACGAACAAGGTATTCCAAACCGAAAGCACGAAGAGTATAAATATACTCGTGTGGATTTGATGCTGAAGGAGGAGTTTAATTTCTCCACAAATAAAAACTGTAAAGGTGAGCTAATTGAGCCCCTGAAATTTTTAAAAGATGCGTATGTTGTCATTATTGAGAACGGTATTTTTATTGAAGGATTATCAAACTTGCAGAACCTTCCAGAAGGATTAACAATCTGTAGTTTAGTAGATGCAGTAACCAGTAATTCTCCTGTTTTTGAAAAACATTATGCACAATATGCGGATGTGAAATCAGATCCATTCATCGCATTAAATACCGCTATGACTAAAGACGGTGTATTTATTCATGTTGCAAAAAATGCGATTATTGAAAAACCAATACACATCATTCACGTTTCAACAGCCTTTGAAAACACCATTACTCATCCACGAAATTTAATCGTTGTTGA
>JBLIDJ010000146.1:0-5096 GCA_047634195.1 Flavobacteriales bacterium | reverse complement strand
CAAAAACATATTTCAGACTTAACGATTATGTATAATACACAAAACAATTTTGAAATTGTTAAAAAATTAAAAGAAATAGTTCCAGAATACATCAGTAACAATTCTATTTATTCACAATTAGATCAAACGGTAACAAATGACGAACGACAAACACATTGAAATAGCTAAGTTGCAAAAAGAAATTGACGACTACATTGGCATGGGGCCTAATACACTTGTTTTTAATTATCAAGATGCAGATGACAATTTAATGACATTAGATGTCATCACAATTAACCCGCGTCATAATCAATCTTTTTTGTTTCATTCAACACAAGGATATAATAAAAGTGATGCCTTAAAACACATGTTAGACTATGTGAAAAATTATAAGGAAAAAGACTCTTCGTATACACTACAATGGATGCTGAAAGGTCATAACGATTTGCACACCTCTTATTTTAGAGCAAAAAATGTATTGGAAGCAATAGACAAATTATATTTTGATAGAGATCCCAACTTAATTACTGTTTTTTCAGTGATTCTTAACCCAATTGCTTAATGCAACAAAACGAAGATTCGCTTGGAGAAGCACTAAAAGATTATTGGTTCAATAAGGAGCTAGATGGGGAAATCCTCATACAATCCGATATTATTGATGATGACAATATGCCTGTGAAATTGTTTTTCAGGTCTTTTGAAGAAATGCCAGCACTTGAACAAAATGCGCTTCAACTAGCTAGTGGCAACATATTAGACATTGGTGCAGGGGCTGGCTGTCACGCCACATATCTTACAAGTCAGGGAAAAAAGTGCATGGGATTAGACATCTCTGAAGGTGCTTGTGAAGTACTAAAGGATCAAAAACTACCTTTCCTGCAAGGTAACTTGTTTGAACTTACTCCAACGCCTATTTACGACACCATTTTATTGTTGATGAATGGTATTGGTATTTGTGGTACACTTGAAAAACTACCAACCCTTTTGACTGTTTTAGAAAAATGGTTGGTGCCAAATGGCCAAATCTTATTCGACTCATCAGATGTGAGTTATTTGTTTGAAGAAGAAGATGGAGGAAGTTGGATAAACTTAAACCAACAATACCAAGGTGATTTTTCGTTTAGTATGAGCTATAAAAACCAACAATCTTCTGATTTTGAATGGACCTACATAGATTTTGAATCCGTTAAAAATATTGCAGAAGAGAACAATTGGGAAGTTTCCCTTATTGCTGAAGGCCCTCATTATGATTATTTAGCCTCCTTATCTAAAAAATGAACCTAACTCCCCTCTTAATATCTAGTTGGGAAGTAGGACTTAGTTTCTCAGCCTACCATCAGTCTATCAAAGATTTGGTTGCCAACAAAAAAACAAGTGGCCTTAATCAAAGCCAATCTTTTGTTGACTTCACAAAACTCAACGCCTCACGAATGAACAGGAGGCTGAAGGCCACCATTATTGGTGATGAAATAAAAGGACTAATCACCAACAAACCCATGAAAATTCTGGCCATAACCGAAGCATGGTGTGGCGACACAGCTCAAACACTCCCTTATTTCCAGCGATTAAGTCAAGAAACAAACATCCCTTTCAAGTTGTGTTTCAGAGATGAGAATGGGGATTTAATGAATCAATTTTTGACGAATGAAAGTAAATCTATTCCTATTGTTATTTTCATGAACGATGCTTTTGAGGTCTTGGCACAATGGGGCCCAAGACCCTCTCCGCTTCAAAAAATAGTGATGGATTACAAACTTCAAACTGAACCAAAACCTTCGTACGACGAGTTTTCCATAAATATACAGCAATGGTACAACAACGACCAATCTAAGACTCTAGAAAACGAGTTGATTACAATCATAAAAGGCATAGATTAAAAAATCTATGCCTTCCAAAATGAATATTACTCTGTAAACCCAGAATTATTTATATTTCTTCTGCTACTTGATACACGTTTTTATCAACATTAAATCGTGCTAATTGTTCTCCAATAAAGCCCGCTAAAAACAACTGTGTACCTATGACCATAGATGTTAATGCAATATAAAACATAGGCTTATCAGCAATCAATCGAGCTTCAACACCTATACTGAGGCAATACAACTTATCACCACCTAAGAATAGTGCAATAACAAACCCTATAAAAAACATTAAGGAACCTAAAAATCCAAAAAGGTGCATGGGTTTTTTCCCAAATCGAGTAACAAAAGTGATGGTTACTAAATCTAAGAAACCATTAACAAATCGCTCGAGGCCAAATTTAGTCACACCGTATTTTCGAGATTGGTGTGCAACTACCTTTTCGCCAATATTCGTAAAACCCGCCCATTTTGCCAGTACGGGGATGTACCTGTGCATTTCGCCATGTACTTCCACCTCTTTGACAACTTCGTTTTTGTAAGCTTTTAAACCACAGTTAAAATCGTGCAAATAGATGCCACTCATTTTGCGAGTAGCCCAATTGAACAATTTAGTAGGAATTGTTTTAGTAATCGGATCAAAACGTTTCTTTTTCCATCCAGAAATTAAATCAAACCCTTGCTTGTAAATCATGTCGTACAACTCAGGGATTTCTTCTGGAGAATCTTGCAAATCGGCATCCATGGTAATGACCACGTTGCCTTTAGCTTTTTTAAACCCTGTGTTTAATGCAGCTGATTTACCATAGTTCCTTCGGAACTTAATGCCTACAATATGTTTGTTTTCTTTGGCCAATTCTTGTAAAACAGCCCAAGAATCATCCTTGCTCCCATCATCTACCAAAATTATTTCATGCGAAAACTCGCGCTTTTTCATCACACGAGTAATCCAAGATGTTAATTCAGGCAACGACTCTGCCTCGTTTAAAAGTGGTACTACTACCGATATATCCATACTTAGTCTTCAGCTCTTTTAAATACGGCTGATATAATTAATGAAAGAATAAACCCAATAAACACAGTTCCTATCAAGCTACCAATGATCATCGAAGGAACAATCCAAGCTTCTTGGTATCCCAATGCCATTTCAATCTGCTCTTCGGCCATACCACGCTCGAGCATTTGCTCGTAGCTTTTTTCCATTACTTCATTAACAAAGTTTGTGTTAATGAATTTCACATAAAAAAACATATAAACAGTGGTCACAACACCTGAGATCAACGATGTTAAGGTTCCAAAACCAAGTCCTTGACCATAGCTCATAAAACCACCACGGCTTTCATCTCTAAAGTTTTTAGTGGCATATACTAGGTAAGCGATCATCACTAACCAAGAAATATACTTAGTCCAATCTTCAAAAGTAAGGCCTGCAAAGTGCATGATTAAAGACAATACCATCAGTGCAACACCCATGATAAGGCCGTGATGCATTGCCGCTTTACCTAAGCTTGTTTGATTAGTTTCCATATTCTGCTTTTTTTGTTTTTTGTATCGAACAAATATAGCAATCGAATTAATAAAAAAAAGTACAAATTAGCTTTGTAGATAAAAAGGGTTTCATACTTTTGCGCCGGGCAAGTCTTATACGACCAGCTCCTACTGAACTCCCCCAGGTCTGGAAGGAAGCAAGGGTAGGTGGTTGAGCGGTGCGATGTAAGTAGCTTGCCCACTTTTTTCTCCAAAAAAAGAGTAATTCCACTATGAGTACCAATTCCATGGTCATACTTGTTACAGGTGCTTCATCAGGTATCGGAAAAGCTACAGCTAGCTATTTATCCAGTCAAGGTCATATCGTTTACGGAACAGGAAGGTTCTTTCAGAACTTTGATTCAATCAATGGTTTTACTTGCTTACAACTAGATGTCACCGACACTAAAAGTATCGAACAGGGCATTAGCCTCATCATAAAAAAAGAAGGAAAGCTTGATGTCTTGGTCAACAATGCAGGCTTAGGCATTGCAGGTCCAGTGGAAGAATCCAATATTGAAGACGTAAAAAAAATACTTGACACCAATGTCATTGGCGTCATAAACATGATACAGGCAACTGCTCCTATCATGCGCAAACAACGAAGTGGTTACATCATCAACATTACCTCTATTGGTAGCAAATTTAGCCTTCCATATCGAGGTGTTTATTGTGCCAGTAAATTTGCTGTAGAGGGCATCACAGAAGCGCTAAGCATGGAGCTACGACCTTTTCAAGTAAAAGTTTGTACTGTTGCACCAGGAGATGTTGCCACGAGCATCAACGAAAATAGATTACATAGTAACGTAGTTGATTCTGATTACCCAAGTTACCCTAGCACATTATTACAAATTACTGAGGAAGTAAAAGGAGGTATTAAGCCTATTAAAATTGGCGAAAAAATACATAAAATCATACAACTCAAAAAACCATTACTCCATTATAGAGTAGCAACTCCCATGCAGCGTTTTAGTGTTATCATAAAACGAATACTGCCTGGTCGTTGGTTCGAAAAGCTTATCATGAATCATTATAACGTATAAATCAAAACTTATGAAATTTTTTATTGACACCGCCAATTTGGCTCAAATTGAAGAAGCACAAGCATTAGGAATACTTGACGGAGTAACTACCAATCCTAGTTTGATGGCTAAAGAAGGAATCAGTGGAGAAGCTAATGTATTGGCTCATTATCAAAAAATTTGCGATTTAGTAGAAGGTGACGTAAGTGCTGAAGTTATTTCTACCAATTTTGAAGGAATGATTGCAGAAGGTGACAAACTTGCTGCATTAGACCCTAAAATTGTAGTGAAAATTCCTATGATTAAAGAAGGAGTTAAAGCGCTAAAATATTTTAGTCAAAAAGGAATTAAAACAAACTGTACGCTTATCTTTTCTGCAGGTCAAGCGCTTATTGCTGCAAAAGCAGGAGCAACCTATGTTTCTCCATTTATTGGTCGTTTAGACGACGTTTCAACGGATGGTGTGGGACTTATTGCAAGCATCAGAACTATTTTTGATAACTACATGTTCCCTACTCAAATCTTAGCTGCTTCTGTAAGACACCCAATGCACATTATCGATTGTGCTGAAATAGGTGCCGATGTAATGACAGGTCCTTTGAGTGCTATGGAAGCTTTGATGAAACACCCATTGACCGATATTGGATTAGAGAAGTTTTTGGCCGATCATGCCAAAGTAAACGCATAGTCAACAACTATAGAATTTGAA
>JBLIDJ010000145.1:0-5191 GCA_047634195.1 Flavobacteriales bacterium | reverse complement strand
CCACCCTCGCCAACCAACTTGTAGCTGCAGGCCAATACTCGTTCGACCTCACTGAACTTTACACCCGTAAGTTTAGGAAAGCACTTTTTGAACAAAAAAACGCGTTTTCTAAGTCTAATTTTTACCAAACACTTTTTACCCAGCTGCACGATGAAATGAATGCAGAAAGCGCGCGTGTGTCTAAAATAACGGAGTTAGGCAAAAACGAAGCCCTGCTCAGCATAGAACACCAACAGGTATTGGCAGCCATAGCCCTCCTCTCCGATTATTGCATGACGTGTACCCCTCCAAAAAAGAAAAAAGCATTATGAAAATCATTCCTGTTTTATTCTTGCTATTAAGTGCTTGTGTTAACAATTCACAAAACAAATTCGAACGAATCATTTTAAAGAATTCTCCTAAAAAAATATTCCACAGTAATCAAGAACAATATCCCAGATTTGCTAATTACCATCCACTATACTTTGGCTCACTCCTAGATACTATTGAATTAGATTATTTTGTACAATTTATTCCCCCACCGCCACCTCCTCGTCTTACTACTATTGAATCACTAGAATTTGATGAAGATTTCGTCTATAATTTTGCTGAATACAATCCTGGGGAATTTGACAACTATTTTATGAGTGGTTGCTTTTATAAAGAATATCCAACTTATCAGCAAGCTGAATTAAATATATTTGTTGATACTTCAAAAATTATTGCTAGCGCAAAATTTTCTTATGATTTTGGTGACGCAATTTACAGAAAAGCTTACCCTGTTTTCATTGAAAACAACACTATCGACACCATTATAATAGGTAGAGAAACTCAAATTCCATTGATGCTACAATATAAAGATGAAAACCACCATTGGATAAACATTGAAGAAATACGTACAAGAAATTGTAATCTTGGACTAGCTCACATATTACTCCCAAAAAATAATATTTGCCTAACACCATTTGCTTTGACAATAGGCAGTCAAAAAAGTATTTTACGATTGAGATTAGGAAATAATTTATCCAATGAATTCATTGGTGTTTTACCAAAAAAAATATTAAAAAATTGAATTTCATGAATAGAAAACAATGACTTTTGATAAAAATGAAAACAATCAATAACATTTCAATTGTAATCTTATTGGCAATTTTATGCTATTGCACTGGTAAAACAGAAAAGGCTTCTATAAATACAGCTTCACCACCTGTAGAACACGCTATTGATATGGATTTCTTATTGCATCTAAATCCTGCGTTTACCACACTACTACACAATAGTTACACGAATATAGTTAGTGATTTTAAAGAAGGATTAGTCTCTTCTACTTGCAGTCATAATATTGTAGTAAACAATTGAGAATGGGTATGAAACAAATACTAACCTTTATTTTTTCTGTGTGGGTTTCTTTAACCCTTTTTAGCCAAGATGCGGCTAAAGGAATCTATGTTGGGCAAGGCCTTCCTTTTACTATTTGTTATTTGACCTACACCGACTCTGTGTTAGAAGTGGAATACTTCTATGAAAAAGCAAGCCAAGTATTTGCCCACACACCCGCAAAAAAACTTGCGTTTGGTATGGAAAGCTTTTCTACTAAGCCCATTTTTGTTTCAAAAGATGATAGCATACACGTCTTTACAAAAAAAGGGTACTACCTCGTTGAGCGCAAAGGGCGTGAAAAGATGAAAGTATTCAAGACTACTCAGACAGTTGATGACATCAGGGTTTTGAAAAACAGGTGCCGATTGCATTCATACTCCCAAAGATTGTTTAGGGAAAATAAGGACCGACCTAATTTTGATACACAACAGTTTTGGAACCAACTCCATAGCTTTCACTTAGACGAGCAAACTACCTTGAGTGAAGAAAAATTCGAACAGAAATTACAGGAAATAACACTTCAACTGAAAAAAAACATAGAAAAACAATGAGCTTTGGCGGAGTAGAATTTTGTTTCCAGTGTTACCTAATTTCGGCTCCACTCAATTCTAGTAAAAGTTGTAATACAAGTGGTATGACCTTAAACTTCTTACAGTTCTGAAAAATGAAGGATTACAAGATTAACTTAACAAAAGTTTTTTAAGCTACGTTTTTGAGCTCATTATAAAATTCGTCACTTCTACATACTTTGTCTTTGATGGAAATTATATTTATTTATCTTTACTGCTTATCGTTTATAACTTATATCCTATGAAGTACCACAACTCCCAACACATCACACGTAAAAATTTGTTCACCACACTTACATTCTTAATGTTTGTTGCAGGCGCTTTTGCACAGGTACCTGAAAAAATGAGTTACCAGGCAGTGGTTAGAAACACAGGAAATGTCCTTGTCGTAAACCAAGTGATTGGCATGCAAATAAATATTGTTCAAGGATCTGCCTCTGGTATAGCTGTTTATCGTGAAACACAGACTCCTACTTCCAATAACAATGGATTGGTAAGTATTGAAATAGGTACAGGAACAGTTGTTACGGGTGTGTTTAGCAATGTAGATTGGACTGATGGCCCTTATTTTATAAAAACAGAGAGCGACCCAACTGGTGGAACAAATTATACCATCACTGGAACTAGTCAGTTGCTTAGTGTGCCATATGCTATGCATGCTAAAACAGCTGATGTTTCAATAAACGACGCGGATACTGACCCTACAAATGAAGTTAATTCAAGTGTTGTTCTTAATGGTTTAAATCTTGAAATAACTGATGCAGGAGGAACACTTTCCACAGATCTTTCAGCCTTATCTACACAGCAATGTAATCTTGCTTTTGGTGATACACATGCAGGAGGCATCATTTTTTACATAGATGGCTCTGGATGTCATGGGTTAGTGGCAAAAGCGAATGATGAAGCAGTAACTTACAAATGGTCGACTAGTACATTTAATACCTATGCATCAGCAGTTGGCATTTATAGTGGTGCTCAAAACACAAATAAAAGTATGGCTAAAGCTGTCATTAGTAATTCAGATTGCCCAGCAGCTAGTGCTTGTGAAAACGCAACTTCTGGAGGCTATACCGATTGGTACTTGCCATCCAAAGAAGAATTAGACTTAATCTATGTCAACTTATTCCTTCAAGGACTTGGTAATTTATCTGGAGGAAATTATTGGAATTCTACAGAATTTGATATTAACAATGCTTGGAAACTTAATATGTCTGTTGGATTTCATTTTTATTCTTTTAAGACCAATGCTGACAATGTTCGGGCTATTAGAACTTTTTAGTGAACAAGCACCTTTGTAGTGCCCAACATTCACAAGCAACACGTGTTTATTCCTAAGGCATAATTTAATAACTTTCACCATCTTGTCATCAGGAAATGTCTTATGCTATCCAAATTACGCTTACAAATAAGACATGGCTATGGAAAACAGTAAACCTCATACTCCACTTGCAGAGCAACACATTGCTCTGCCAGTACATTCGTTGCTACCCGACGATTTTCCGTTTGCTGTCAATGACTTGGCATACACCAACCCCTACGATTTTACCAAAGAACATAGACACGACTACATAGAAATTTTGCTTTTCAAAGAAGGAGGTGGCAGCCAACTCATCGATTTTGAAGAACATGCTGTGGTAAAAAATAGCTGCTACATTGTTTTCAGACGACAAATACACTTGCTCAAAAGAGCGCCAACATCGTCTGGAAAACTCATCCAGTTTAAAGAAGAATTTATTGCCGCTGATCCTGTGCGTAGCTTGTTGCTCGAAGCGTATTACGACAGCAAACCTGCCGTTATCTTTGAAAACGATGCCAATAAAATGGAACTTATTTGGTCCATGCTTGTGTCGCTAGAAGAAGCACTAAGCCGAAACTCAAAACACGTAAAAGCGATCACGCGCTACTCCTTGCAAAGCCTTTTACTAGAACTACTCAGCTGCAAAGAGTCTAGCAGTCCTTTGTCTGGCGACTTAGATACCAAACTACTTATTCAGTTTAGGCAATTGCTCGAAACCCGTCACCATGACACACATTCGGTACAAGATTATACGCAGTTGCTCAACACCTCCGAAAAGAAACTATCGCTTTGTACCAAAAAGCACATAGGGCTTAGCCCTTTGCAAGTAATACACAACAGGTTGGTGCTTGAAGCCAAGCGTTTGTTAATTTTTGAAAACTACACACACAAAGAAATTGCCTATCGTTTAAGTTTTGACAGTCCCGCCAGTTTTAGTCATTTTATAAAAAACAAAACGGGCAGCACTCCTTCCGAACTGGTAAAACACTTGGCGAACATTCACAAGTAAAAAGACTAAATAACTAACCGAGCATTACGTAATTATCATCAATTTAGTACTCTAAATCTTAAACAGATGACAAAAGATAACACTAACCCAAGAAGACAGTTTTTGCGCAACATGGCCTTAGGTTCGCTGACAGTAGCCGTTTTGCCAGTCTTGTCGACCAAAGCAGCTAGCACCAAAACAAGCAACAGCGGTGCCTGTAATCCCACTACCTTGGATTTGTATGGTCAAGGGCCGTTTTACACAGCCAATGCACCCACACTCAACGACAACCAACTAGCCGATGAAAATGAAGCTGGCACACCCTTAATACTCAGTGGTCGCGTACAAACCCTTGATTGCACTAAAGTAATACCGGATACCATCATAGATATTTGGCATGCCAACGATGCAGGCCAATACGACAATGCTGGGTATAACCTTCGTGGAAAAGTACTTTCCAACGCGCAAGGATTTTATACGGTGAGAACTATTTTACCCGGTAAATACCTAAATGGTAGTAAATACAGACCCAGTCACATTCACTTTAAAATAGTAGCTCCTGGGTTTGATTCGCTCACTACTCAATTGTACTTTGAAGGCGACAGCGACATTCCATCCGATGCAGCAGCTTCAGAAAGCAGTGGAACGTATGATGCGTCGCACAGGATAATACCCATTACACTCAATACTGAAAACGAATACGAAGGCACGTGGGACATCGCTGTTGATGGCAATGGTGTTGATACAAGTATCAACAACCTACACGCCGATAAGGGCATGATTTACTCCGTTTCACCCAATCCATTCACCGATACCATAACTATTGAATATGGCGTGTTTCAGGACGCTAACGTGACCGTAGAAATTTATAATGAAATGGGAATGTTGATGGCGGTGCTGGAAGAACAGCAACTAACCAAACAAAAGTACCAAGCCAACTGGCAAGCAGGTGCTTATTTAGCCAGTGGTATTTATTTT
>JBLIDJ010000144.1:0-5252 GCA_047634195.1 Flavobacteriales bacterium | reverse complement strand
GAATCAGAATATTCTGGCCAAAACAACCCAACGATTCTACCAATAAGAACTTTGTAAAAAGGTGGTTCAAAAGCTAATGTTAACCAAGGAGAAGAAGCAACAGCTCCAATAATAAATTTTCTTTTTTTAAGTAAAAAATGCAAAACAATATTTCCTCCAAGGCTATGTCCATATAACATTATAGGCATACTGGGATATTTTGTTTTAACTTGACGATAAATCATCGACAAATCTGACATATATGCCCTATAAATTGGAATATGTCCTCGTTTTCCTCCTGACAACCCATGCCCTCTTAAATCAAATGAAACAACATTATATCCTTCTTGATTGAATCTTTTCGCCCAAGATTTATAAACCTTACTATGCTCTCCAATACCATGTACTAATATTATGACAGCCTTTGCTGGCGCATTACATGCCCATTCTCGCATGATGATTCCCAGTCCATCAAATTTTGACCTTAATCGATATAGTTTTGTCGCCGACATTGATTACTTATAGAGTAGATTTATCAAAAATCAATATTTTTTTATACTTATCAACTACAAATAGACTGATTTTTTAACTAATTTTACTTGGAAATTCCTAGAAAGTTTAAATCATGGGCAGAAAACCATTAGACAAAAAACGTAATTCAAATGATGAAAAAAAACATCGTTGGATTAAAAAGAGCATTCAACTTTTTCAATTATCTGGATTGAACAAAGTGACAATGGATGAGTTTGCTAAACGATTAGATGTTAGTAAGGCAACTATTTACAACCACTTTAAATCTCGAGAAGAGATTATTGAAATGGCGGTTACGTATAAGATTGGTGAAATCAAAAAATTTAAAGATTTTTTTATGGATACCGATTTAGACTACCTAGAGCGGTATTACAAAGGAATTAGGTACTACACAGAACAACTTTCAGATGTCAGTCATATTCTTTTGAAGGATATTAAAAACCTGTATCCTGAGATGTGGCAAAACGTTCAGGTTTTCCAAGGAAAGTCAAGCGAGGTATTGTATGATTATTATGCCGAAGGAAAGAAAAAAGGTTATTTCAAAGATATCAATATTGATATGTTGGTGATTTCTGATAGATGGTTTTTCGAGACTGTTTTGCACACAAATTTTTTAATGGAAAAGAACTTAGACTCAGAACAAGCTTTTGACGAATATTTTAGAATGAAGTTCAAAGGATTGTTAACAGACTCTTCGATAGAGAAATTTCCACTGGCATATACCATGTAATGTAAAGCCATTAATAAGGTTACAAGTCCACTTGTGTAATGCACTTTACACTTGTTGGGCTTTTTTTTATTTTTACCTCCGCTAAACAAAAAAAATATGAAGTTTAAACAATTACTAGTAGGAACCCTCATGCTTGCTTCTTCTGCATCGTTTGCGCAATCAAACACCGTAGATTTTGTAGAGTATGAACTTAAAAATGGCTTGCATGTCATTTTACACGAAGATCATGCTACACCTATTGTTGGTGTAACCGTAATGTACCATGTAGGGTCGAAAAACGAAGATACTGCTCGAACAGGTATGGCGCATTTCTTTGAACATTTATTGTTTGAAGGATCTGAAAACATTGAGCGTGGTGAATTTGATAAATACATTGAAAACGCTGGTGGCACCTTGAATGCTAACACCAGCAATGACCGTACATTCTATTATGAGGTATTACCTTCTAATCAATTGAAGCTTGGTTTATGGTTAGAGTCTGAAAGAATGTTACATGCCAAAGTGGAGAACATTGGTATTGAAACCCAACGTGAAGTAGTGAAAGAAGAAAAAAGACAACGTATGGACAATCAACCATACGGTTCTGTGTTGACAGAAGTGATGAAAAGAGCATACACTGTTCATCCATACAGATGGCCAACTATTGGTTCTATGGATCACTTGAATAATGCTTCTATTGAAGATTTCATGAATTTTTACAAAACCTTTTATGTTCCCAACAATGCAGTACTTTCTATTGCTGGTGATTTTAACATGAAAGAGACTAAAAATTTAATTGAGCAATATTTTGGGTCTATTCCAAGAGGAAAAAATGACATTCCTAGGCCTACCGTAAAGGAACCAGTGCAAACCAAAGAAGTAAGAGATACTATCCTTGACAATATTCAGTTGCCTGCTGTTATTCAAGCTTACCACATTCCTGCACAAGGAACAGAAGATTACTATGCAGTAGATATGTTAGCTACGCTACTTTCAGGTGGTGAAAGTTCTCGTTTTTATAAAAGATTGGTTGATCAAGATCAAGTAGCATTGGCTGCCTTTTCTTTCCCATTTTCATTAGAAGATCCAGGTGTTACGCTTAACTACGCTATCTGTAACATGGGGATTGAGCCAGACGCTGTTGAGAAAATTATCAATGAAGAAATTGAAAAAGTTAAAAACGAATTGGTTTCTGACAATGAATTACAGAAACTAAAAAATCAAACAGAGGCTCAGTTTATTAGCGGAAATTCTCGTATGGTGGGTATTGCTGAAAACTTAGCTAACTATCACATGTACTTTGGCGATGCAAACTTGATTAACACTGAAATTGATAGATATTTGAAAGTTACCCCAGAAGATATCAAGCGAGTTGCCAATAAATATTTTAACGATAACAATAGAGTGGTTTTATATTATTTACCGAAACCTACCAAATAGTCTTTATCATGAAACAAATAATATTAAATATCGCTGCTGTTGCTTTATTGGCATTGCCATTACAAGCGCAAGTAGACAGATCTAAAGCTCCGGCACCTGGCGTAGCTCCAACAATACAACTAGGCGATTTCAGTACGTTTGAACTAAGCAATGGTTTGAAAGTAATTGTGGTTGAAAATCACAAACGCCCTACCCTTTCTCTTCAATTGAGTATTGATAGAGATCCTTCTTTAGAAAACGAGAACGCTGGCTTTATTGGCCTTGCAGGACAATTATTGAGCACTGGAACTACCAACAGAACTAAAGCACAACTAGACGAAGAGATTGATTTCTTAGGAGCTAGCTTGTCTACCGGTTCTTCGGGCATCTACGCGTCTACTTTGGTGAAACATACCGACAAGATGATGGGATTAATGACCGACGTGTTGTTTAACCCAGCTTTTGATGCTGACCAACTAGAAAAGTTAAAGAAACAAACCATTAGCGGATTATCAGCAAATAAAGAAGATGCTAATGCCATTGCTAATAATGTTTCGAATGTGTTGAACTACGGTAAAAAACACCCGTATGGTGAAATTGAAACGGAAGAATCAATTGAAACGATCACCGTGGATATGTGTAAGGAATTCTACAACACGTATTTTAAGCCTAATGTTTCTTATTTAGTTATTGTTGGTGACATCACCACAGAAAACGCAAAAACATTGGCTCAAACGTATTTTGGGAAATGGGTGTCAGGAGCTGTAGCTTCGCGTACTTACCAACTTCCAAAAGCACCAAATGGTAATCATTTGGCTTTTGTAGCGAAAGAAAGCGCAGTGCAATCTGTGATTAATGTTACTTACCCTATTAATTTGAAGCCTGGTACTACTGATGTTATTGCTGCTAAAGTGATGAATAGCATTTTGGGTGGAGGTGTTTTTTCAGGTCGATTGATGCAAAACTTGAGAGAAGACAAAGCCTTTACTTATGGAGCAAGATCTTCTATTGGAACAGATAAATTGGTTGCTGAATTTAGTGCGGGTGCTTCTGTACGTAACGAAGTAACGGATAGTTCTATTACCGAGTTTTTATTTGAATTGAGAAGAATAGCGACAGAAGAAGTAGATGAAGCTGACCTTCAATTGGTGAAAAACTCAATGAATGGTTCTTTTGCAAGAAGCTTAGAAAGCCCACAAACGATTGCCAATTTTGCGTTAAACATGGAGCGTTATGATTTACCTGAAGATTATTACGCAACGTATTTACAAAAATTAAATGCCGTTACTGTTGATGATGTGTTGGCTGTAGCCAAAAAATACATCAAACCAGACAATGCTAACATTGTTGTTGTTGGTAACATAGAAGAAGCGGATAAGCTTGCTGCATTTGATAGCAAAGGAAAAGTAAATTACTATGACATTTACGGTGAAAAAACCGAAGCAGTAAACCTTAAGCCAGTGCCTGAAGGAGTAACAAAAGATAAAGTTCTTGAAAACTATGTGATTGCTATTACGCAAAGTGCAAACTTGAAAAAAGCAAGCAAAAAGCTAAAGAAAGTAAAAGATCTTACCGTCAAATCTAGTATTGCTGTTCAAGGAATGGAGTTAGAAATGGTGAGTTACCAAAAAGCGCCAAACAAATATGCCATGGAGCTAAAAATTGGTGAAATGGTAGCACAACGTCAAGCCTTTAATGGTACCACAGGATTTAGCACTAGTATGCAAACTGGAACAAAAGATTTGGAAGGCGAAATGCTAGAACAAATCAAACGTCAGGCTACTATGAATGCTGAATTGAAGTTAGAAGAACTAGGATTTAAAACGGTTTTGTTAGGAATGGAAGTTGGCAAAGAAGCTAGCTACTACGTATTAGAGCATACCGGCCCTGATGGAAATAAGGTGAAAGAATATTATGACACCATATCTGGTCTTAAATTCAAAACCTCTTCTAAAGTGAACAATCCTGATTTGGGTGGAGAAATAAACACGGTAAATACCTATGCTGATTACAAAGATGTTCAAGGTATTTTATATCCTCATGCTGGGTCTATCTCTGGTGGACCTCAAAGTGTTGATTTTAAAGTCGTAAGTATTGAGGTAAACACCAAACTTGGTGACGGATTATTTGAAAAATAAACCCCCTTCATTTTTATATTTTAAAAAGCTCAATCATTTTTGATTGAGCTTTTTGCTTTTTATTTAACGAGTAATTGCATTTTTGCACTCAAACACAAACATATGTTAGGCCTTAAACTTCCCTCCGACCCTAGATGGGTAAATATTGTAGAAAAAAATATTGAAATGATTCTTACGGATCATGCGTATTGCGAACAAAAAGCAGCGAGCAACGCTATCAGCATGGTTATTCGATATCCAAAACATTCCGATTTGGTTTCCGCCATGATTAAATTGGCGCAAGAAGAATTACAGCATTTTGAAATGGTGCACGATAAAATCTTAGCGCGAGGTTATGTATTAGGCTTAGAACAAAGAGATGAATATGTCAATGACTTACTAAGCTACATCCGTGTAAAAGGCAAAAGCGAACAAGAAGCATTGGTTGATAGGCTCTTGTTTTCGGCCATGATAGAAGCGCGGAGTTGTGAGCGGTT
>JBLIDJ010000143.1:0-5339 GCA_047634195.1 Flavobacteriales bacterium | reverse complement strand
GATGTGCAAAGTAAAATGCTCAAACTTGACACGTGGGATTTTGCATATTCAAACCGGCAAGGAGCCTGTAGAAAATTTATGGTAAACGGGGGCAACTACCTGGTGGTTGTTACGGCAGTTGACACGGTTGGCTTGCAAAACCTTTCCTTCTTAAAAAAGATCATTTTTCTTTTAGTTCTAATTGGTGTTCCCTTAATTTTTATTGGAAATTTCATTATTACAAAAAGAGCTTTACTTCCAATCTCTAAAAAAATTGATAAAGCAAACACCATAAGCGCCTCTAATTTGCACCAGAGATTGAATGTACATAATCCGGATGATGAACTCGGAAAAATGGCCATCGCATTTAATGGAATACTGGATAGATTGGAATCTGCATTTGAAAGTCAAAAATCTTTCATAAGAAATGCATCGCATGAAATTAGGAGCCCTTTAACTGCTATCATGGGTGAAGCAGAAATTGTTATAAGCAAATCCCGAACAAATGAAGAGTATTTTCAGTCCATGAAAACAATACTTACTGAAGCAGACATATTGAATTCAACAGTCAATAATTTGCTTCAACTTTCCAAGGTGTCAGCCAATGAAGAGAACATTCAATATGAGATAATCCACTTTGATTTATTTCTTATGGAAGTCAAAGAGAGCTTCAATTTTTTCAACCCGCAAAACAAAATAAAACTTAATATAAACAAGCAAGAAAAAAAAGAAGGAGCTTTTACAATTTCGGGGAATAAGAATTTACTGAAAACTGCTATCATCAATCTTTTCGATAATGCTTGTAAATTTTCATCAAACCAGCAGGTATCTGTGCTACTAAGCCGCGACAACGAACATTTAATCTTGACAATAAAAGACAAAGGTATCGGTATCTTTGATAAGGATTTAGAGAATATTCTCACTCCTTTTTATAGAGGGAATAATGCTATTAAAATAAAAGGTTCGGGAATCGGATTGTCTCTTAGCTCCAAAATAATTCTCCTTCATCAAGGGGTGCTTAAGATTCAATCAAAAATTGGAATTGGCACCGAAGTTATCGTAGAACTTCCATTCAATTAGGTTCTTATTTATTTTCTAATCTCGTTTTAATCTCAGTCTAAGCTTGTTTTAATACTGCTCTTCTATTATTGTTTATGAATTTATTTGTCTAACATAATGGAAGAACCAAGTATGAAAAAAAATAATGGACTGTTTTCTAATCTAAGACAAGATTTACCAGCCAGCATTGTTGTCTTTTTTGTAGCCCTACCCTTGTGTCTTGGTATTGCTTTAGCAAGTGGGGCGCCGTTGTTTTCAGGATTAATTGCCGGAATAGTTGGAGGTATTGTTGTAGGAGCTTTGAGCAATTCTCCTCTGGGTGTAAGTGGGCCAGCTGCTGGCTTAGCAGTAATTGTGCTTACATCCATTCAATCCCTTGGTGCATTTGAAGTATTTCTTGTAGCCGTTGTGTTGGCAGGAATCATTCAAATTATAATGGGTTTATTAAAAGGTGGAGTTATTGGGTACTACTTTCCTTCATCCGTCATTAAAGGAATGTTAGCTGGCATAGGTATCATCATCTTTTTAAAACAAATTCCACATGCCTTTGGCTATGATGGAGATTATGTAGGAGATTTGGATTTTCAGCAGGCTGACGGAGAGAATACCTTTTCAGAACTCATAAATATGCTGGATTACATCTCCCCCGGAGCAGTAATCGTTAGTATTGTTTCGCTAACCATTTTGCTTTCTTGGGATTTGTACTTATCCAAAAAACACAAATTCTTTAAACTGGTTCAAGGACCATTGGTTGCTGTTACATGTGGTATTGTTTACCAATTACTTGCAGCTACTTATTTCCCTCTTTATGGCATTCAAAGTCAACATTTGGTAAAAGTTCCTGTTGCAGGAAGTTTGTCAGGGTTTATAAATCAATTCACCTTCCCTGATTTTTCTCACATCGCAAACAAAGAAGTATGGATTGTTGCCTTTACGATGGCCGTAGTTGCCAGTTTAGAAACTTTGCTGTGCGTTGAAGCAACAGACAAACTAGACCCTAGAAAGCGTATTACTAATACCAATAAAGAACTGTTTGCTCAAGGTGGAGGGAATATCCTTTCGGGTTTAATCGGAGGATTACCTATTACTCAGGTTATTGTTAGAAGTTCAGCAAATATTCAATCCGGTGGACAAACTAAATTATCAGCAATTCTACACGGTTTCTTTTTACTTATTGCTGTAGCAACCATACCATTTGTAATAAATATGATTCCGTTGGCTGTGCTAGCTTGCATTCTATTTGTTGTTGGCTACAAGTTGGCTAAACCTAGTTTGTTCAAACAAATCTACAAATTAGGATGGGATCAATTTGCACCCTTTATTGTTACCATTTTCGGAATTGTATTCACCGATTTGCTCAAAGGTATCGCGATGGGTGTTGTTGTAGGCTTGGTAATACTGCTTAGAAACAGTTTTAAAAACTCACATTTTCTACATAAAGAAACTGTGAATAATGGGGTCAAGAAAATTAAAATAACACTAGCAGAAGAAGTAACCTTTTTGAATAAAGGGTCAATTCTTAAAACACTGAATAACCTGCCAGAAGGAAGTCATCTAACTATTGACATGAGTAAATCGGTAAATATAGATTATGATGTATTGGAAATCATCGACAATTTTAAAAACACTTCCGCTGATAAAAAAATAGAAGTTGAATTAATTAACAGAGGAAAATTACCGACGGTAGATTATTAGTATGAACAATTTCTATTCCACAATTATTGATATAACTACTTACAAATACAAACGCCCATGAATAGCGAATTAAATAAAGAGAGACTATGCTGTTTAGTCCTAATGGATTTTTCGGAATCTTCGTACATAGCATTGAAATATGCTATTTCTTTAGCCAAGTTGACCAACGGAGCAATTCACGTGTGTCACATAGGGAGTCCTGGAGAGGTTGTAAAAACTGACAATCAGGCAGCTGCATTGAGGGCCATCGAATCTCAGAATAATAAAGTAGCCGATAAATTAGGCGCTATTGTTGAGACAATAATTACTGAAGATATTCCAGCTATGTACCATCATGCTTTTGGTAATATAATCCATGAATTTGAAAACCTAATTGAGCAGATTAAGCCTGAATTAATTGTGGTAGGTAAAAAGAAAGAGAACCCAAAATTTACTGGAAAGCTTACCCGTTATTTACTAGACATTTATTCTGGCTCATTATTAATTGTAAATGAGGAGAATGAGTTTAAAAAAGACACAAAAATAGCTATTGGATGCAGCGGTAATACACTCCATCAATATGCTCCCCTGTTAATTTCTCAACTTGATCAGCACACCAAAACTCCATTGACTCTTGTAAATATTAAAACCCCTTCTAAGCCTGATGAAATAATTGATCTTCCAAAAATCTGGCAATCATCCTACACAAAGAACCTGAACATCAGTATAGAACAAAAAGAAAGTTCCTCGATTGTGAATGGCTTAATTGAGCACATTACAGATGAAAACATTCAACTATTTTGTATAGGCAATGGAAAGCGAAAAAACTATTTTCAACAGCTGTTTTCCAGGAACGACGCTACTCTCTCACAGATTATTAAATCTGTTCAAATACCGGTGTTAAAATTGGGGAACAATTAAGACATAACGCAAGGAAAATCATATACCTATAGGCATCGAGTAAGCTCGAAATAAGAGCTTACCTTTTGTAGATAAGCACATTCCGTAACCAAAGTTTACGAAAAGAGCTTACTTGTCAACTGACAAAGACTAATAGGCATTCAAACTAGAAAAAATGCAATAGAGGATAACACTGTAGAAGTGTGGTGTCAAAATCCAACAAAACCAAAAATATCCCGCACAACGTTTGTTTTAATGCGGCATTTTTACCTTAAATAAAATATACATTCAACACGCGCACTAATTCTCACTTGACTGCGCCGCTAATTCATGAAGAGCTTCCGTATTCGGCGAAGCTATTTTTTTGCGTAATTACTTATATTTGACTTTTAAAGCGTTATTTATTTCAAAAACAACTATTCACACATGAAAATCTACACAAGAACTACCTTATTATTAATGACGCTATTAACAATGGGTTGCAATAACACCGCTACGACAGAAGCTAACAACACTGAGTCTACTATTGAGCTAAACGATGGTAATAAATGGGAAGTCAATGCAGAAATGTCTCCATTTATATTGAATGGAGAAAAGATATTGCAAGAGTACACGGGTACAGATTATGCAATGCTTGCTGAACAACTTGCTGAGCAAAACGCTCAACTCATAAGCAGTTGTACCATGAGTGGCGAAAGTCACAACCAACTTCACGCATGGTTGATGCCTCATTTGAAATTGGTAGATGCGCTTAAAAAGACAGTCAATGAAAACGAAGCCAAGAAAAACATTGCTGACTTGAAAACGTCTTTTCTTACCTACCACAAATATTTTAAATAAATTAGAAAGCCTCTATTTAGAAATTAAAGGAGAGGCCTAATGTAAAACACTAGTTATTGTGAGTGACCGCTTAGAGCATTATCATGACGTTGCGTAGCGATTAAATGTTTGAGATATTATTGCTCACATAAATATGGTTCTACCCCTCTCCCTTTCGACAAGTGCTGTTCTCACTGAAACTACTGCAGCTTCCAGCGTAACTATTATTTTTTAAATAGTACAGTCACATTTCATCCTATTAATTATATTTGATGGCATCAATATCGAGGGATATCATGTTTTGATATAATTGCTTCCGATGAAATTGTCATAAATCATGTTCAAAAAGCTTATGTGCACCAACCCTTTTGGTTGTTCGGACACTAAAACATATACCATCACGACCAATAGTACTTCACTGGTGAGTGTTGAAGAAGCTGCCAGCTTCAGCTTTTCACCAAATCCTGTTGATAATAACTTCACCATTACTAGTCCTAGTTACAAAACAATTATCTACAACAGAGCAGGACAAAAAGTAATGACCTTTGACTCAAAAAGCACACAGTTTAATGTGACAACATTACTCCGTGGGTTTTATTTTGTGCAGTTCGAATTAGCCAATGATAAAGTTATCACTAGGAAATTTCTTAAACAGTAGATTTGTGAACCTTTTGCTTTAAAAAAAATTTATGAAACACCCATTTCTACTCGTAATTATTGGCCTCTTCATCTGTACGCAATGTGACACGCCAAAAACTAAAATTTCACGCCAAAAAAAACCTATTCCATTCATCAATTATTCATACATCGACAATTTTCCGCATGACACAAATGCGTTTACCGAAGGATTCGTAATCTATCAAGGAGCATTATTTGAGAGCACTGGATCCCCGAAGTCTTTACCAGAA
>JBLIDJ010000142.1:0-5382 GCA_047634195.1 Flavobacteriales bacterium | reverse complement strand
TTGGTAGAGTGTATACACGATGAGGGCTTCCAAACAATGGTGATTTCTCCATTGGAATATTCATTTTTCATATCCTTACCCATGGTTGTTTAGTGTTGTGTTAATAGTTGAAGCACTTGATAATATCTTATGCACAGGGCACTTGTTAGCAAGTAGTAACATGCGAGCTTTTTGACTGTCATCTATTTGCCCATCAATGTCAATTACTCGAATAAAGATCGTTTTATCATCCTCTTGACTTACCTCAATAGTGGTCGTAATCTGATTGACCGACCATGTTTTCCGATTGGCATACATGCGCAAGGTAATGTTGGTGCAGGCTATCAAAGCAGAAGCTAACAAATCGATAGGTGTCATTCCTACATTGCCACCCCCCAGATGTTCCGGTTCGTCAGCAATGAGCAAATGATGTTTTGCTGTGATTTCTGTGCGATAATTTTCTGTTTTTATGATTCCTGTTACCATGGTACAAAAGGTACAAATAATACCGAAAGCATCTTCAATATAGTCTAATCGAATGATTTTAGAATTGAACTATTTTCAGCTAGCATTGGC
This sequence comes from Flavobacteriales bacterium, assembly GCA_047634195.1. Classification (GTDB taxonomy): domain Bacteria; phylum Bacteroidota; class Bacteroidia; order Flavobacteriales_D; family Luteibaculaceae; genus JBLIDJ01. The sequence continues at coordinate 4,827 of JBLIDJ010000142.1, read as the reverse complement.
ATTAACCATTGTAAATTTATTAATGGGACTAATTAATAAATACAATTTGGTATAAAATGGCACAAAAAAAAGCGGAAGAGTCATCTTCCGCTTTAATATTCAATAGTTGTGGTTTATTACGACTTCTTTTTTCTAGAAACCAAGTTCATTTCGTCAATTAAGCGAGTTGCACCAGCAAATTTGTCAACAATAAACAAAACATACCTCACGTCTACAGCAATGTTTCTGCAACGCTCAGGGTCAAACATAATATCGCTTTGGGTGCTTTCCCATGTACGATCAAAGTTTAGTCCTATTAATTCTCCACGAGCATTAATAACAGGACTTCCAGAGTTGCCTCCAGTAGTATGATTAGAGCCAGTGAAACACACGTTTAAAGTTCCGTTTTCGGCATATTGCCCAAAATCTTTTTGGTCGTACAAATCCACCAAGCGTTGTGGCAATTCAAAATCAACATTGGTAGGATCGTATTTCTCCATGATTCCGTCTATGGTGGTGTAATATTTATACGCCACACCATCTTTAGGGTCCGATCCTTCTACCTTACCATACGTCAATCTTAAGGTACTGTTTGCATCTGCCCAGAAAGTCTTTTTTGGATTCAACTCTTGCTGTGCTTTAACATATTGGCGCATCAACTCATCAATAGCCAAATAGTTTTTAGCATAATTAGGTCTTATTTTGGTGTTGTACGAATCAAAGAAGCCATTGACTAAGGTAAGGGCAGGGTCATTCTTGTATTTCCTCACATTAAATGGGTTTATTTTTCTGAGCAGCTTATCTACTTTTTCAGGGGTAGAAAAAGTTGAATTGGCATATAATTTTGCTCCTAATTGATCAATGTTACCACCATATTGTTTTAGCATAGCGGTCAACACTTCTGGATGATACTCTTTGTTTAAGCCAGCTACATAAATTTTAAGTAGCGCTTTAAACACCTTATCTTCTGTGGCAGCATCTAAGTTTTTAAAATACAAAGCAGCACTCTCACGTAGTTTTTCTTTTTCAGCTTCCAATTTACCGTCGGCAACTAGCGTAGCATAATTGTTAATGAGATTACTGAATTTTCCTGCGAAACGTAGTATTTCAGGGCCATAATACACAAACTCAATAAAGTATTCTCTCGCCAACTGATAGTCGCTATTTGCTACGTTTGCAGCTTCCAATTGTGGCAATACTTCTCCGTATTGTTCTTTAAATGTTGCGTTGCTTGCAATAGCAGTAGCAAATGCTTTTTCTTCCGTTTGTTTTCTTTCTATGGCATTAAGGATTCTTAATCCTCTATTTTGACCTATCCATTTTTTGTAAGAGTTACTTATTCTTGATTGCTTAGCCGCATATTGAATACGCACCAAATCAGAAGCACGCATGTTAGCATCAATAATGCTTAAGCTAGTTTCACGCATTTTTATTTTAGCAGGATTCGATTTGTTCATCACATAATCGACAGCCCAAGAAGTTAAATACTGTTCTGTTCTTCCAGGGAAACCATACACCATCGTGAAATCGTTTTCTTTTACTCCGTCCAATGAGATTGGTAAAGCATGACGTGGTTTGAAAGGCACATTGTCGTCGCTTATCTCAGCAGGCATGTTGTCTTTGTTGGCATAAATTCTAAACATAGAAAAATCACCGGTATGTCTTGGCCACATCCAGTTGTCGGTGTCGCCACCAAACTTACCAATGCTCGATGGTGGAGCACCTACCAGTCGCACGTCATTGAATGTTTCAGTGACAATCATATAAAACTCATTGCCATAAAAGTAAGGGCTTATTTTAGCTTCGTAATGCGTGCCTTTAATTGCTTCGGCAATCACCAATTTACTTTTTGCATCAACGAGGGAGTCTCTTTGTGCTTCAGTAGCACCTTCTGCTAATCCTGCTAATACTTGTTTGGTTACGTCTTCTATGCGCACAATAAAGGTGGCAAACAAACCTTGGTTTCGTAACTCCTCTTCTTGTGTTTTAGCCCAAAAGCCATTTTTCAAATAATCATTTTCTAAACTACTGTGGTACTGAATTTGACCATATCCGCAGTGATGATTGGTCAAAATAAGCCCTTGTTCAGAGATAACTTCTGCGGTACAACCGCCACCAAAATGAACGATAGCATCTTTTAAACTAGACTTGTTAATAGAATAGATGTCTTCGGCAGTAAGGCGTAAACCTTTGCTACGCATGTCGCTTTCGTTCAGTTGTTTTAACAACGATGGAATCCACATTCCTTCGTCGGCACGAACCATTAAGTTCATCATACCAACTAAAGCAATGATTAAAAAATTTCTTTTATGCATTTGTTCTCGTTTTTACGTTAGGCTACGAAAATAAGAAAACAGAAATAAGGAAGAAAACAAAAAGTATGAGTGGCGATAACTAACGAATTTTATCTTTGTTGCTTGAACTAGCAAATTATGAAGTTACATTCTATCAATACAGGCTTATTTAAACTCGATGGTGGTGCCATGTTTGGTGTGGTACCCAAATCCATTTGGAGTAGAACCAACCCTGCCGACGATAAAAATTTATGCACATGGGCCATGCGCTCATTGCTTATTGAAGACGGAGACCGACTAATACTCATAGATACAGGAATAGGTGATAAACAAAGCGAGAAATTTTTTGGTTATTACTATTTACATGGAGATGATTCATTAGACAAATCATTGGCGTCGAAAGGATTTAGCCGTGACGATATCACCGATGTATTTTTAACTCACCTTCATTTCGATCATTGCGGAGGAGCTATTGTGCGCAATGCAAAAACAGGATTGTTAGAGCCAGCATTTAAAAATGCCAAGTTTTGGAGCAACGAGCTGCATTGGAAATGGGCCACTGAACCCAATTCACGTGAAAAAGCATCTTTTTTGGCAGAAAATATATTGCCTATACACGAAAGTGGACAACTAAATCATATTGCACGTGGCAATGGTTTGGTGCATGATACATTTCCTAACATATCCGTATTGTTTGTTGATGGTCATACCGAATCGCAAATGCTACCCATTATTAAGTACAAAAACAAAACCATTGTATTTGTAGCAGACTTGTTGCCTTCAGTAAGTCATATTCCATTGGCTTATGTGATAGGTTACGACACGAGACCTTTATTGACGATGGCCGAAAAAGAACCTTTCTTGAAACAAGCCGCTGACGAAAATTGGATTTTGTTTTTCGAACACGATGCTTACCACGAAGCGTGTACCGTGCACCACACCGAAAAAGGGGTGAGAGTAGATACGACGTTTAAAACGCTAGCTGAAGTAATTGCTTAGATGAGACCCTTTTTTTTCTATATATTATTGTTGTTAAGTGTTTCAACTTTCGCGCAAGTGGATGATGGATACAATGACCCATACAATAATTGGGATGGTATAACGCACTGGACCAGATATTTAACGGTATCGCCAGGCAAATTTGGGCCCAATGCATTGCCAGTTCCAACACTTGAAAACGGGCTAATAGATTCTGTTTTCACCCTGCAAGGAAGTTTCATTTACCATTACAACAAAGGAGATAAAACGCCAACCATCTATGGTGCAGCCTTTATTCCATTGGGGAAAAAAGTAACGCTTGAATTTTCAGGAGTATTAGTAGAACAGTTTAATATGTCGTATGACATTCGTGACGAACGAAGAACCTTTAAGCACAGAGGAGAAGGATTTGCGAAAGGTGATTTGTATTTAAAAACCCATGTTCAATTACTCACAAACCACCAGAAATGGCCCGACATAAGTTTTCATACAGGTTTTAAAACCACCACCGGAGGTCGGTTGCAAGAAGCAAGGTTTACCGATACGCATGGTTACCAACTCTATCTGTCGGGAGGTAAAAGCTTTCCGTTTACAGACTTACAAGGAAATGTTAGATTATACGGGCACCTCGGTTTTTTTTCATGGCAAACATATCATGTACTCCATAGGCAAGACGATGCTTTGATGTATGGTGCGGGTATAGAAGTAAAATTGAGTAATTATAGCCTTAAGCATGAATTGACGGGTTATCATGGATACCGTGATTTAGGTGATCAACCACTGGTATATCGCTTAGAGATTACGCAGTTTAAAAAACAAAAAATATCATTTTCGTATCAATACGGCATTCGTGATTTTGATTTTCATAGTTTTGCCATCAATTATTTTTTCATTAAGAACCCATGAGCAAACCATCATACATTGTAGGTATATCAGCTTTCTACCACGACTCTGCTGCTGCCATCATTAAGGACGGAATTATTATTGCTGCTGCGCAAGAAGAACGATTTACGCGTAAAAAACACGACGAAAACTTTCCAATCAATGCCTTAAACTACTGTTTAGAAGAAGCAGGAATTGGTTTAGGCCAAGTGTCGGGCATTGCTTTTTACGACAAACCTTTGTTGAAGTTTGAACGATTGCTGGAAACATATTATGCGTATGCTCCCAAAGGAATTAGTTCGTTCATGTTGGCTATTCCAGTATGGTTAAAAGAAAAAATGTTTCTTAAAAAACTGATTCACGACGAGTTAGCGCAACGAGATGATTATAAAAAAAATACCATTCCTTTTTATTTTCCAGAACATCACTTAAGCCATGCTGCTAGTGCATTTTATCCTTCACCCTTCGAAGAAGCTGCCATACTAACCATTGACGGTGTTGGCGAACATGCTACCATCTCTATTTGTTCAGGAAAAGGAAAAGATATTACCATTCATCAAGAATTGCGTTTTCCGCATTCTTTGGGCTTGTTATATTCTGCCTTCACCTATTTCTTAGGATTCAAGGTAAATAGTGGAGAATATAAGTTGATGGGCTTAGCTCCTTATGGTAATCCTGAAGGGGAGGAAGTTAA
>JBLIDJ010000141.1:0-5467 GCA_047634195.1 Flavobacteriales bacterium | reverse complement strand
AACTTACATTGAAATTATAGAAGCTAGCATAGATACCATGTATGAGAAAACCATGTTTATCACGTGGAAAATGTATGATGGGAAAGATATTTATCTTAAAATACCTATGAATAGGGTTTTATTGCTTCCTTCAAAAATGGAAATTTCATATGTTGAATTTGAGTTTGATTACAGAGCTGTGCAACAGAAAATAATTGACTTAGAAAAAACAATTTCGAAAGTGACGGTGTATCAGTAAACTCAAAATTTATACACAACATTGAATGATACGTCTACCCTAGAAATATCACTCCATTCTTCTTCTGGTAAATCAACATAAGTCTTCTCTGTTTCAGTCTCGTATTCCATATGAGTCAAAACCCCTCCAACTCGCTCTAAAGTAAGAGAGATATCCATATCAGTATCTAGTACATATGATATTCCAGCATCCCAAGAAACCGCTACTGTACTGCTCTTAATGTTTACTGGCTCAAAAAAGATTGCATCGTTATTATATGTCATGTATCCAAGATAAATATTGGAGGTAAACTTAAATTTTTCAGAATTGGATGTAAATAGAACTCCAACAGATGCCGCAAAAAAACGAATGCTTAAATCGTCTTTTATCTTACCTGTATAAACATTCCTGGTTGAATCAGTAGCATAGACATTCTCAATCGTGTTTTCTGAATTAAATTGAGCGTATTTCAACCCAAATCCCCATGGCTTCGCATGGTAATATCTGAAAAAACCACCAAAAGAATAACCAGACTGCAATTTCCGAATGTGACTTTTAATAAAACTTGGAAGACTTGTGTCAAGTTTAGCCGTTAGAAAACTCAAACCAGCATAACCACCCATCATCATCTTTTTTTGATTGTACATTCCTTTTCCATCAAGCAAGGTATGAATTGTTGTTACTTCATCGGATTGCGGAATACTCTCCTGTGTCTTATAATCGGCACTTTGCTCCGTTTTTCCGTTCCCTTCAGCATCGGGCACTACTACCTTTTGTGCATTAAGATTAATACTGAAACATGATACGATCAACATTATTTTGAATTACTTCATTCCAATGGTTTTTTTTTAAAATCAAAGATAAGTGAGCATGCATATACCTGAATGTGTGCAATATATAAAATAATTAAATGATTAGTACATGTTATGTAACGTTAACAAAAAGTTGATGTAGCAAAAAAGCTGCCTAACACGAATGTTAGACAGCTTTTTTAAATATGGTTATTGTCTTACTAACTAAGCAGTAACACCTAATATCTCAGCCATTTTAGCACCAATTTGTGCTGGCGAGTCTACTACGTGAATTCCACAAGCAGTCATAATTTTCTTTTTTGCTTGAGCGGTATCTTCTTCACCACCAACAATAGCACCAGCATGACCCATGGTACGGCCTACAGGAGCTGTTTCACCAGCAATAAAACCAACTACTGGTTTGCGGTTACCATCAGCTTTAATCCAGTTAGCTGCTAATGCTTCATAGTTTCCACCTATCTCACCTATCATAACAATAGCATCAGTTTCAGGGTCGTTCATCAACAATTCAACAGCTTCTTTGGTTGGTGTTCCAATAATTGGATCTCCACCAATACCAATGGCTGTAGAAATACCTAAACCAGCTTTTACAATTTGGTCAGATGCTTCGTAAGTCAATGTTCCAGATTTTGAAACAATACCAATTCTACCTTTTTTGAATACAAAGCCTGGCATGATACCAACTTTTGCTTCATCAGCAGTAATAACTCCTGGGCAGTTAGGGCCTATTAATCGGCTATCTTTCCCTTTCAAATATTCTTTTACAGAAATCATATCCTTTACAGGAATTCCCTCCGTAATACATACAATTACTTTAATACCTCCGTCGGCAGCTTCCATAATCGCGTCAGCAGCAAAAGCTGGTGGAACAAAAATGATGGAAACATCAGCTCCTGTTTTTACTACAGCTTCTTCTACTGTATTAAAAACTGGTTTCCCTAAATGTTCTTGTCCTCCTTTACCTGGAGTAACACCACCTACTACCTTAGTTCCGTATTCAATCATTTGACCAGCGTGAAAAGAACCTTCACTACCTGTAAATCCTTGAACAATAATTTTTGAATCTTTATTTACTAAAACACTCATTGATGTCTTTATTTATTGGGGTTTCGAGTGGTCAAAATTAGACTTTTAAAATTGTAATGCAAAGATAAAAAGTAATTATGCGTTGGTTTTTTTTAGTGGGTATAAGTTAGTATTCAGTAGTTAGTATTAAGTAGTTAGTAATTAGTAGTTAGTACTCAGTAATTAGTATTCAGTAATTAGTATTCAGTAATTAGTATTTAGTAGTTAGTAACTAGTATTAAGTAGTTAGTATTTAGTAGTTAGTGCTCAGTAATTAGTATTCAGTGGTTTGTAGGTGATGATTAGTATTCAGTAATTAGCATTTTAAAATATAGACAAAAGTCGCCGTACTGGATATTGTTTTACTGATGACTTAGTACTTGGTACTAGTGGATGAGGATAAACTGCTGAGAATCCGAGTCCTTTCAAATCAATAAACTTTCATTCATGTAAAAATTAATAGTCTTCGAAAAACGATCAACGCTATTTAGGCATTCACAACTTTTGACCTGTCACCTGTCATCCCGAAAAAATAGGGACAAGCTCTGATACATATCATTCCGATAAGTCGGAACAAGCTCTGATATCTGATATCCCGAGAAATCGGGACAGGCTCTGATACCTGATAAATTAAATTTTCAAACCATATTACACATCATAATTAGTTGATTTTAAGCCATGTTAAATTCCTTAGAAAAAGATCCCATTTATACCGCTCCAAGCTTAGGAGGAATTGCTGTTATTCGAGTTTCGGGTCATCAATTTTTTGAGTTGATAACCAAAAGTTTCAAAAAAAACTTAGCAATAGTTGATAGCCACATGGTGTGTCTTGGTCATTTTTATGGAGAGCTGTGTTAAACCATCCTGACAAAAAATTAATCTTACTGTTCAACAAAGTAGATGCGGCACAACCAGAAATACTCGCTGCTTGCCAAAACAATTGGCAAGATGGGATTTACATCAGTGCCAAACAGAAATACATTTCGCCACTAACCAATGCCTTAACTGAATTTGTGACAATAGGATTGTTGAGCAAAACCAAAAATGTGGTGAGTAAATCCGCCAAGAACTGCATTACTGTAGGAACCATAACCGGTGAAATAAGCACTGACGATTTACTGGAGAATATTTTTAGTAAGTTTTGTCTTGGAAAGTAACTCCCTCACCCTAACAACAGTTTCTTGACAGACCTTAAGTAGGCATTGAAACGCACCAGCCCACGAACAAACTGAAGTGAATCTTTTGGCAGCCATGCTACATTAGTTGAATGCCAATGAAATTTTTGAGAACAAAGTTTCCAAATGTATCACTTGTAAATAGTGTAACATCACTCATTTAATATAGAAATATTGTATGTTTTCTAACTTTCAGTTAAAGCCGACTCTGGTCACGCGTGAATTCTGCTTTCGCTGATTTAAGAGTTGTGTAAAGTTACTATTCACTTTCAAACTGCGCTAAATCTAAGCGTAATGCATTTAAAACAACTAGTTTTGTGATTCAATTATACTCACACCCTATGATTAAGGATTTTTTAACAGTCGCCTTGTTATTTTTCACATTTTCCGTATTTGCACAAGATAACTGTGTTTTAATAATGAGTACAGATATTCCTGTTTATGCTCCAGGTGTAGGAACAGCTGCGTCAATAATAAATTTTCCTTCATCTGGGACCATTACAGATGTTAATGTTGTCGATATATCTGGAAATCATGCTAGAATTCAACAATTAACAGTTTCTATATCTAGTCCTGCGACAACGAGTGTAATCTTGTTTGATCAAATTTGTTACAACGTGGAAGATTTTGATGTTAGCTTTAATGATACTGCTGATCCTGGAGCATTACCTTGTCCACCGACAGGGGGAGGAACCTATCAATCTCAAGACGTTTTATCTAGCTTTAATGGAGAAGACCCTCTTGGTGATTGGACATTAACGTTAGTGGATCATGCGGGAAATGGTGCAAGTGGAACTTTGAGAACTTGGGGGATAGAGGTGTGTTTTTGTAAAACAACAGAGTCCACAGACATTGTTATAGCATGCGATACCTATGATTGGATGGATGGAAATACATATACAACAAGCAATAATTCAGCGACGTTCACATTAACGAATGCAGCAGGTTGTGATTCTATTGTAACACTTGATTTAACGATCAACCATTCAACTGCAGGAACAGATGTTCAAACAGCATGTGATACCTACGATTGGATGGATGGAAATACATATACAACAAGCAATAATTCAGCGACGTTTACATTAACGAACACGGCAGGTTGTGATTCTATTGTAACACTTGATTTAACGATTAATAACGCTACAACCGGAACCGATGTAATCTTAGCGTGTGATACATATACTTGGCTAGATGGAAACACATACACAGCAAACAACAATTCAGCGACGTTCACATTAACGAACACGGCAGGTTGTGATTCTATTGCAACACTTGATTTAACGATCAACCATTCAACTGCAGGAACAGATGTTCAAACGGCATGTGATACCTACGATTGGATGGATGGAAACACATACACTGAAAGCAACAATACAGCAACGTTCACATTAAAGAATGCAGCCGGTTGTGATTCTATTGTAACACTTGATTTAACGATTATTTTTATAGATAACACCGTATCTCAAAGCGATCTTGATCTATCCTCTAATCAGCCAAACGGGTTTTACCAATGGGTAGATTGTAATGACAATTATGCTTTGATCTCAGGAGAAACGAGTCAATTATTTACGGCAACGTCAAATGGAGAATATGCTGTGATTGTTAACGTTGGTAATTGTTCTGACACGTCCAATTGCATCGTTATAAACAATGTAGGATTAGCCCATGTTTCATTGAATGAAGCATTAACAATCTATCCAAATCCATCTGTAAATGGTCTGTTTCATATTGAATTCAAGGGCGAAATTGAAAGAATGGAAGTTATGGATATGACTGGAAGGTTGATTGCGTTACCGCTTAATTTTGAGGGAAAATCAATAGATGGTTCGCTTCTTTCGCCAGGAAGTTATATGATTAAATGTTATACAAATAAAGGGCTTATTATGAAGCAAGTTGTGGTTGACCGATAAACAATACGAATGCACTTTTAAAAGGTCGGTTCTTTGAGCCGGCCTTTTTTTGTCAACGATTTGGTTGTGAATTTCCTAGGTTACAAAAGACGTAAATTTATTGTATATCTCATCACCACCTCGAACCGCTTTAAATATTTAAAAAACAAGATTGTGGAATTGGGATTGAATCTTGGGAAATCAAAGAATGGAAATTCTTTGATTAATCCTTGGATAAAATTAAACTGCTTATTTAAAGTCAATTTCAAGCCATGTTGAAAGCTTAAGCGTTCAAACAAGTAATTGGTT
>JBLIDJ010000140.1:0-5543 GCA_047634195.1 Flavobacteriales bacterium | reverse complement strand
TTTAGTAATAGTTATGGGCAAACTAGCGCCATAAAAGGGCAAGTAACTAATAGCATCAATAATGAGGCAATACCCTTTGCCAATATTTTTATTGATAGCACAACCATTGGTACAACGTCTGATATTGATGGCTATTATCGGCTAGAAAACTTAGAACCAGGAACGTACAATGTAAATTGCTCGTTTGTTGGTTTTCAAAAAAAGATGACATTTGAAGTATTGGTTACACCTGCTCGGCCAACGGTTGTTAATTTTGCGCTAGTGCAAAAAAGCACCTCGCTCAGTGAAGTGGTTGTAAAAGAATCTCCGTTCAGTAGTAAGATAGAAAGCCCATTGAGTATGCGAACCATTAGCGCATCAGAGATTTATAGGAACCCCGGTGGTAACAGAGATATTTCTAAAGTAATACAGATACTGCCTGGAGTGGCATCGACCCTTTCTTTCCGCAACGATTTGATAGTTCGTGGTGGAGCTCCCAATGAAAATAGGTTTTACCTCGATGGCATAGAAATACCTAATATCAATCACTTTGCAACTCAAGGATCTTCTGGTGGGCCAGTAGGTATGATCAATGTCAATTTCATTAGGGAAGTAGATTTTTATGCAGGTGCATTTCCAGCTAACAGGGGCAACGCCCTTAGTTCTGTTATGGAATTTAAGCAAATAGAAGGAAATGACGAAAAGCTAAATGGAACTTTCATGCTAGGATCGAGCGATGTAGGGCTCACCCTGCAAGGGCCTCTCGGGAAAAAATCGACGTTTATCTTGTCGGCCAGAAGATCTTACCTTCAGTTGTTGTTTAAAGTGTTGGCTCTGCCTTTTTTGCCTACCTATAATGATATGCAGTACAAACAAACCATAAAAATTAATAAGAAAAACAAATTGGTTCTGATAGGTATTGGTGCTATCGACGATTTTGAATTAAACACAGAGGTTAATGAAGGCTTGGAAGATCAAGATCTGATACGAAGAAACAAATACATACTGGGGAACTTACCTGTGAACACACAATGGAATTATACCGTAGGGGGAAATTGGAAACATTTCAAGAAAAACAGTTACCAAAACATTGTTGTGAGTAGAAACCATTTAAACAACAAAGCAGTAAAATACTTTAACAATATTGAAGATGAAAACAATTTATTGCTGGACTACAATTCGCAAGAAATAGAAAACAAATTTAGGCTTGAAAATACCTTACGACTGAAAGGATGGAAATGGAACATGGGGCTGGGGTATGAACAGGCCAACTACACCAATTCCACTTTCAACAAAATTGAGGTGGCTGGACAAGTAAAGACCATCGATTTTGACTCAAAACTGTCCTTAAACAAGTTTGCTGCTTTTTCGCAACTCAGCAAAGATCTGTTGGGTAACCGATTAAGGCTTTCCTTGGGAGTGAGAACAGATTTCAATGATTATTCGGGAGACATGAAAAATCCTATGGACCAACTTTCTCCTCGATTCTCTGCCTCTTATTCCTTGACCGAAAAACTAAACCTAAATATGAATGTTGGGCGTTATTTTCAATTGCCAGCATACACGGTGATGGGATACCGAAATAGTGCAAACACCCTTGTCAATAAAGAAAATAGGCTAACATACATCCAGTCAAACCACCTCATTGGCGGACTTGAGTACAAACCTACTGCGCTGTCTAAAATAACCGTAGAGAGTTTTTACAAGACCTACGATAATTACCCTTTTCTGCAAAATGATAGCATCTCCTTGGCCAACCTTGGGGGCGATTTTGGTGTGATAGGCAATGAGCCAGTTACGTCAACTTCCAAAGGGAGAAGTTATGGAATAGAATTGTTGATACAGCAAAAGCTAAGCTCTTCGGTGTACGGCATACTATCGTATACCTATGTGCGTAGCGAATTTGAAGATAAAACAGGAGTATTGATTCCTTCTTCATGGGACAATAGGCATATCCTAAATGTAACGGCAGGTAAAAAATTGAAACGTGATTGGGAAATAGGCGTGAAGTTTCGATTCCTAGGAGGTAACCCATACACCCCATATGATGTGAACCGATCGGCACTAAAAAGTGTTTGGGACGTAAGACAGCAAGGAGTATTTGATTGGAATAAATTAAATACGGCTCGTTTTCCAAATGCACATGGTTTGGACATACGCATAGACAAAAATTGGTATTACAAAACATGGGCTATTAATGCTTATTTAGATGTCCAGAACGTGTATAAATATCAGGTAAAAGGACAACCATTCCTAGATGCGGATAGAGATGCAAACGGGAATGCAATTGTTGATCCCAATAATGCAGCAGCTTATTCTTTATCTGAAATAGAAAATACAAGCGGTACCTTATTGCCATCTATTGGTTGTATGGTGGAGTTTTAAGCGATGCTCTTTTAGGGTACTTCTGAGTCTATGAGTAATTGGAGGTGTGCTAATAAATGATGTTTTTATAAGGAAAATAATGTGAATTATAAAATGAGAAACCTTATTCTAGCCCTTCTAATGACATTATCAATACAAGTTGTATTGGCCACTGAGCAGACTCCTGACTTACTAGTCATTGGAAAAGACACGATTTGTTTGAAATCTTTTCCACTTGAAGAATTGAATTTTGAACAGCATCCTTTCAAATATGGTAATGCTGATTTCCCTAACACTGGATGTTGGCGAGGATATCAAGCTTTATGGGAAGTTAAAAATGACACCTTGTTTTTAGTAGCCATAAGAAAGGCTGACGCTACCAGAGAAAAAGTAGACTTGAAAACGTATTTTGAAAAGAATGGATATGAACCAATAATGGTAGACGGAAAAGTATTCGCCAATTGGTATTCAGCTACTTTTGAGAAGTATAACAGTTTCGGTTTTTTTAATCCATGTATCGTTGAAAGGGATGAACCTAAAAGCAAAAGAAACATAAAACTTAGTATTGTTAATGGTTTGCTGATTTTTACTAAATGGGGTAATAGGTAGTAAGTTAAGGAAGTAAAGTTTTTTTGAAATTTGATATATTCAAACATTATTACGTTGCGCGTTCCCCATTTTTGTGTAACCCTAATTCACACTTGTGTAAAAAAAGCATGCAGTTGTACACTCAATGACACTATTTCAATTTAAAAAGACTAACTTTCAAAGATAACATATTTGAAATCAACACCTTCTATTATGAAAAACCTTCGATTATTATTGTTTTTAAGTAGCTTCATGTACAGCGCATTATCTATGGGGCAATGTACCCCACCCGACATAACTGGTGAGGGATATCCTATCTTTGATGGATGCGGCGATTATTACAAATATGGCACCATAATTTACCACAATAGTGAGTTGATTTACGACTCTACGGTATTTAGTCTCAATGTTTTCGATATGGATGATGTCAATCACAGCAATGTACTACATCATGTAAGTTTTCTAGCTACATTTAATGTAGGACCAGAAACCCGATCACTCTTAGAAATTAAGAATGCATTTATTCCTGGTGATTACGAAGCGTTTGACATTGAAATGATAGCAACAAACGATTGCGGAGCTGACACTTTTGTGGTAACGCATTATTTAGACAGTATGAGAATTGTTCCCATTGCAGGAGATTCACTTTTGTGCGAAAATCAAAATACTTCCTACATAACTGGCCCTAGCGAAATAACAGCTTGTACTGTGCCAACCTATGGTTTTTACCCTGGTCAAAGTTTGTCAATTACCCAGGAGCGAAAATTTAGATGGGCAATTGATGGTGTGTTTATTTCTCCTCAAAACCCAAATATGACTAACTACACATTAAACCCTGATAACCTCCCAAGTAACTTCGTCTTATCTGTTATGATAAACGATATTTGTGATTGTGATGGTTTTGTCGGAGAGGAGTATATCGCTTTAGCAGAGTATCCAGTAAGTATTGTTACAAGTCCATATTGTGGTGAAATATTGGGTACTGTTTATGCTGATCTGCCAGATAATTGTGGTTTAAAACAATTTCCTATGCCACGCCAACTCATTAAAATAGGCGATAGTCGTTATGCTTACACAAACTTATTAGGGCAGTACAGCTCATCTGTTACATTTGGCAATTATGATGTAACGACCATAGAAACCATTGGTCAAATTAATTGCACAGACCCAATTAATTTAACTGTTAATGACATTCAACGAATCCACATACAGGACTTTGAACAGGAATTAACACTTGATAATGTGACTATTTCACTTTTTGTCAGTAGATCTAGAGTAGGGAGGGTTAATGGAGGAAAGATTCAAATAGACAATCGGTTTGTTGGCCTTTTTAATAAAGATCTTGTGTTAGAATTCCCAAGTGAAGTAACCATTACCAATACCAATCCAATTGGCAACATATCAGGAAACACCGTTACTTGGAGTAATGTTGATGTGGATATGTTTGAAGTAAGTGATTTTTTATTTCAATACACCATTGATCCATCCACTGCGTTGAATACAGCATTAGATTGGAAAGCGACATTTACGACTATCAATGAACATGTTGATTCAGCTACAAGTATTGTTGTTAATTCATATGATCCAAATGAAGTTGTTGTAAGTAAAGAAGATATATTGATTACTGACTCAGAAAAAAGATTGAAGTACACCATTCATTTTCAGAACACCGGAAACGATACCGCTTATGTGGTAAGAGTGGTTGATAGTTTAGATACTGATTTGGATATCACTTCCTTAGAAGTTGCAGGAGCTAGTCATAATTTCGATTTTGATATTCTAGAAGGTAATTTGTTGCAATGGACATTTAATGAAATTAACTTGCTGGACAGCACGTCTAATGAAGAAAAAAGCAAGGGCTATGCTCAGTTTTTTGTATCGTTTAAAGAAAATGTAACGATAAGTGACATAGCAGAAAGCACAGCTAATATTTACTTCGACATCAACGAGCCAATCATTACTAACACAGCGGTTACTGCCATAAGTGAACCAACGAATGTTTTTGAAAATAAAACATTTGATTTTTCCGTACATCCAAATCCCGCATCATCAGCTATCTTCATTCAATCGCAAACACCAATTATTAGTTACCAACTTATAAGCATTGATGGGCGTGTTGCTTTGCAGAGCCATCAATGGAAAAATGGAAACCCAATTGATATTCAACAATTACAAAACGGTATTTATTACCTAAAGCTTACCAATCAAAAAGGGTTGATAGCTGTTAGAGCTATTGAAAAGATGTAATTCCTGACACTAGTCACATGTTAAATCCTCCATTACCATTATCGGTAACTGGAGGATTTTTTAATTAATAAGTATTCTTTTCTTGACACTTCATTGGCAATAGGATACCTCTATAGACAAGCTATGTTTGAATAATATTCAATAAAAGAGCAGAGATAAAGGAAACTTGTTCAATTACTTTTTTGGAAAACTAACACGCATTATTTAACTTTCCCATTATGTATTTTTTTTTAAAAAGCGTTATGAAGCAATTTTTGAAAGATTTTGTATTGTTTGTGATTGTATGGGTACTCGGGGCAGGGCTATATTTTTTAGTGTACCAATCTCAACTTGAAACCACCAACGATTACTCATTTATGTGGTCA
>JBLIDJ010000139.1:0-5553 GCA_047634195.1 Flavobacteriales bacterium | reverse complement strand
AAACCGATGGGAAAGCAACGATTACAGTTGCTCTAAACGACAATTTATTGAAAAAAGATTTTCATGCTGGAAATATCATTCGCGAACTTGCCAAAGAAATTGGCGGTGGTGGTGGTGGCCAAGCTGCTTATGCAACTGCTGGAGGAAAAAACCCAAGCGGTATTTCAAAAGCATTGGATAGGGCTAGAGAATTTGTGAAATAAAAATTCCACTTCAATCTCAATTTAGACAAATCCTCTTCTACTGCTTAGGCAACAGAAGGGGATTTTTATTTTCCCATTATTTCATTCGACTACGCTTTATTAGATAAGATACCAATACTTCGTCTAAAGGCATTTGAATGTCCAAAGGCATGAAATCGATGTGTAGCTGCTGACAACGCAAAGCAAGTTCCGTTTTGTACCCTCCTAGTGCCTTTTTATAGGCTTCTTTTATTTCACTAGGAAATGCTTTGATGCGACTGCCACTTTCAAGGTCAATAAATTCGTAGGGGTGATTCCCTAAATCCAGGTTCAATTCTTTTTTTCCATCAAACACATCAAACACGATTACTTCATGTTTGCTATGCTTCAAATGTTGAAGAGCCAACACCAATTCTTCCATATCCCGGGTGTCGTCCATCAAATCACTAAAGAGAATGATTAATGATCGCTTTGGGATACGCTCAGCAATTTCGTGAAGAGAGCCTATTAAATCTGATTTTTTGTTTGGTATGTTTTGCTCAACCGTTTGTTCCAGCAATGAGAATATTTGATGCAGATGCGTGTTCGACAGTTTTGCTGGCAAGTGTTCTTTCACTTCGTTTTGAAACAAGCTTAAGCCTACTGCATCTCGTTGTTTTTTGAGCAATTCGGTCAACGATGCAATGGCATATACGGCATATTGCAACTTGCTTATGCTGTCTTTGTCGTTTGGATAGTACATGGAAGAAGAGACATCAAGTATGATTTGTGCTCTTAAGTTGGTTTCTTCTTCGTATCGTTTCACAAACAACTTATCTGAGCGTGCAAACAATTTCCAATCGACATGTTTGATGGAATCACCTGTGTTGTACAACCTATGTTCGGCAAATTCAACAGAGAATCCGTGAAATGGACTTTTGTGCATTCCCGTAATAAATCCTTTTACCACTTGCTTAGCCAACAACTCAAGGCTTCCAAACTGCACTAAATGTTCTTTTTCTATCATGCTTATGCGCTTTAAGGCAAAAAAAAGCCTCCTCGTAAAAATGAGAAGGCTTTTTGATATTTACAAGTAATTTCGATTAAACAATCATCATTACTGGATTTTCCAAAAATTGTTTGAAGGTTTGTAAGAATGCTGCACCGGTTGCACCATCAATCACACGATGATCGCAACTTAGGGTTACTTTCATTACGTTTCCTGGCACAACAGCACCGTTTTTCACTACTGGCACTTGACTAATGCCTCCAATAGCAAGAATACATGCGTCTGGTGGATTTACAATGGCTGTAAAATTATCTATCCCAAACATTCCTAAGTTAGAAATAGTAAATGTATTTCCTTCCCACTCGGCAGGTTGTAGTTTTTTATCTTTCGCTTTTTGAGCCAAATCTTTCACTTCGGCACCAATTTGCGTCAGGGATTTATTATCCGCAAAACGAACAACAGGAACTAGCAATCCATCTTCAACAGCTACTGCTACTCCAATATGAATATGGTCATTGTATCGAACCACATCTTCTAACCAAGATGAATTGATTTTTGGATGTTTGCGTAAGGCAGTTGCCGTTGCTTTCACAACAAAATCGTTGAAAGAAACTTTTACATCACCACTCGCATTAATTTGCTTGCGCGCTGCCATGGCATTGTCCATGTCTATGGAAACTGTCAAATAGAAATGAGGTGCGCTAAATTTGCTTTCAGCTAGTCTGCGTGCAATTACTTTTCGCATTTGGCTAACAGGCTCGTCAGTGTATGATTCTACGCCAACAGCTGAAGTAGTAACTCCAGAAGCTGATGGGCTATAGTTTTCAATATCACGTTTTACAACGCGCCCACCATCACCACTTCCAGCAACTTGGTTGATGCTTATCCCTTTTTCTTCGGCTAATCTTTTAGCTAAAGGAGAAGCTTTTGTTCTTCCATTGGACGAATGAACGACAGGTGCCACTGAAGCAGGTGCTGATTTAGCCGCCGGAGTTGAAGCAGCTTTTGGCGCCTCAACTTCAGGCTTTGCTGGCTCAGCTACTTTACCTCCTGGTGCAGCTGCTTCTGCAGCTAACAATTCAGAAATATCTTCACCGGCATCACCAAGAATGGCTAAAATTCCATCAACAGCTGTTGACTTTCCTTTTTCAACGCCAATGTGTAATAAAACACCATCTTGGAACGATTCGAATTCTAAGGTTGCTTTGTCGGTTTCAATATCAGCAAGTAATTCACCTGATTCAACTTCGTCACCAACTTTTTTGTGCCATTCAGCTACCACACCTTCAGTCATGGTATCACTTAATTTGGGCATGCGGACAATTTCTGCCATAGTGCTAGAATATTGCTAGTTATTAGTCTTTAATAAATGGATAATTTGGCTCCTGATAAACATCTTCGTACAATTCAGATGCGTCAGGGTATGGAGATTCTTCAGCAAACTTCACTGACTCCTCAATAACCTTTTTCACATCAGCTTGAATTGCTCTAATTTCATCTTCCTTCAAATATTTTTTCTTTTTGATCACTTCTAAAACGTGCTCTAAAGGATCCTTCACTTTATACTCCTCTACCTCTTGTTTGGTTCTGTAGTATTGAGGATCTGACATGGAGTGACCTTTGTAACGATAGGTTCTAATATCTAACAAGGTTGGTCCACCGTCATTTCTTGCTTGAGCTGCAGCTTTACAAATTGCTTCATGCACTGCTTCTGGACTCATTCCGTCAACAGTAAACGAAGGCATTTCAAAAGAAGCTCCTAAGGTACTCAAATCTGTTACGTTGGATGTTCTTTCTACAGAAGTTCCCATGGCGTAATTGTTATTTTCAATAATAAAAATAACAGGTAATTTCCATGTCATTGCCATGTTAAAGGTTTCGTACAATGCTCCTTGACGTGCAGCACCATCTCCCATGTAACATAAGGTAACGTTTTTGTTTCCTTTATACTTATCGGCAAATGCGATACCTGCGCCTAATGGGATTTGACCACCAACAATACCATGACCTCCAAACAAACCACGCTTGACATCAAACATATGCATAGATCCACCTTTACCCTTTGAGGTTCCTGTTTTTCTACCATACAACTCAGCCATCACAAATCTAGGGTCTGTCCCTAACACCAATGGGTGAGCATGATCTCGATAGGCTGTAATGTTTTTATCGCCTGGCTCAATAGCTGATGACATTCCTGCCAAAATTGCTTCTTGACCAATATACAGGTGACAAAACCCCCCGAACTTTTGTTGAATATACAATTGACCGCATTTTTCTTCAAATTTACGCATCAACAATATATCCTTATACCACTTTATGTAGGTATCTTTATTTAATGGCTTTACCGTGCTCATGTCTTAGCTATTACTATTATATTGCATAAAAAAGTTCTCAAAAGTATTGAATTTAATGCTAGTACTAAAATTTAATCTCGCTTGAACTATCACAAAACTAAGGTTTTTATAAATAGTTATTGTTTTCTTTCATAAACAATCCTTTCTTTAAAGAAATCATTAGATTTACCGTCTTTTAAAATAAGCTTATTATTAGTGAATTTCGACCAACTTTTATACGATTTTAATCCCATATCTCTTGATGAGATGGACGAAGTTAGGTTGTTAAATAGAACCGACACGAAATTTGTTTTTAATAATAAACACCTTCAAGAAATTCTACCATTTTTAAAAGATGCATACTCCTCCCTTGAAATAAATGGAAAAAGAGCGGCTCAATACCGAACGCTCTACTTCGATACAGAAGAATTTCAATTGTACAAACAGCATCACAATGGTAAAAAAAACAGAAACAAGGTGAGATTCAGATCTTATGTTGATTCTAATTTGAACTTTTTGGAAGTTAAGTTTAAAGACAACAAAGGAAGAACGCATAAAAGCCGAATTATGGTGGATGCTATTGAAGAAGAGTTGTCTGACACATCCAAAACGTTTTTGAAAACAACTCAGGTTGGCGAAAAAAAGCTTGTAGCAAAAATTTGGAATAGCTTTAAACGTATTACACTCGTTAACCTTAAAGCCAAAGAGCGTTTAACATTAGATTTTGATTTAACGTTTGAACAAGATGGGAAAAAATACACACTTGACAACATCATTGTTGCGGAAGTAAAACAAGAAAAAGCAAGTGGTGATAGTGATTTCATAAAGTTAATGAGAGCTAATCATATTTGTAATTCTCGAATCAGTAAGTATTGTACCGGAACAGCTTTGCTTAATACCGATTTGAAACATAATTTATTTAAAGAAAAACTTTTACAACTTAAAAAAATAAGCAATGAGTTTAGTGCATGATTTTTTCAGCCTTTTGGTTGATAACAATTTTACTGGTGGTAGTTTTGGAACTGTCTTGAATGCTGGTAAGTCTTCATTTCTAGGCACGGATTGGGTTGACAAAGAAGATTTATTTAAACTTGTAATAAGATTTGCTTTTAATTTCGTGGTCACCATGACCATTGTCAGGTATATCTATTACCCAATTGCGAAACGTAAAGATTACTTGTTTACTTATTTATTAATAAGTACTACTGTCTTCTTTTTATGTTTTTTATTAGAAAACGTAAAACTTGAGTTAGGGTTTGCCCTTGGTTTATTTGCCATATTTGGTATTATTAGGTACCGTACAGACCCAATGCCTATTAAGGAGATGACATATTTATTCATCATCATTGGTATTTCTGTGATTAATGCCTTGGCAAACAAAAAAATTAGTCATGCTGAATTGCTATTAACAAACGGATTTATCTTGTTTCTTAGTTTTGCTTTGGAACGTTTATTCCTTCTTAAACATGAAAGCAGAAAAACAATTACGTTTGAAAAAATTGAGTTGATAAAACCTGAAAACGGAGAAGCATTGCTTGCAGACTTAGAAAACAGGACGGGTTTGAAAATCAATAGAATTGAGATAGGAAGAATTGATTTCTTAAGAGATACTGCTCAAGTTCGTATCTTTTATTTCGAGAGCGACCAAGTTCATTCGTTCGACGAGAACTAAGAGTAACAAAATACTCCACAAAAAAGAGGCTTATTTCAATTGAAATAAGCCTCTTTTTTGTGGAACTTATCATACCCGACAATGAATGGCTATGATCTAAGTTAATCGATCACTTTTGGTGATAGTGTCATCTAATTTAAATGTTTGGCGATGATGTTTGCTAAGGCAACACTTCCTTCATCGGTGTAGTGAATAATGTCATAAAAAAACGCTGGTTTAACAATTAGTTCTGAAGCTAAATCGATCAGATAAATATCATTATTGATTGCAAACAATCTAATTGATTCGTTTAGCTTATCAAAAGGAGCTTCATATGCCACATCAAGAAACAGCTTAGGGCTGCGTATTCTTTTGGTGCTGTCATGGTATAAAACTCTT
>JBLIDJ010000138.1:0-5562 GCA_047634195.1 Flavobacteriales bacterium | reverse complement strand
TTTAGTATAAATTCTAATTTTCAATTAGGTAGAATTTAGTTTTACATGGAATACTAAATTGTATACAAGAATAGGTACGGTCTTACTTCTTTGACTAAGTACTATTGATTTAATTAAATTAAATTAATGAAAAGGTTTTAATAGGTAGAAAAAGCTTTCTATATTTGCACCCGCATTCAGGGAATACCTGATAAGACACTTGGAGAAATGGCAGAGTGGTCGAATGCACTAGTCTTGAAAACTAGCGAGGGTCACACCTCCGGGGGTTCGAATCCCTCTTTCTCCGCTGAAAAGCTCCGTAGACATAATGTTTACGGAGCTTTGTTTTTTTAGGTGACAATTGTGGTGTTGTGTTGATGTTTAGAATGTTTTTTTAAATTATGGACTCGCTAGTTTCGGAAACTATTTTATTTTCTAAAACTTTTAAATTTTCCCCGATAAATATATCTCTGTAAATTCCGTAATCGTCTTTTTTCCAATCATAAGGTTGTTGCACTTATGGCTTGAACTCAGCAAGTACTGCACTCACTACCTTGAGTAGTTATCCCATACAGGGCATTTTTGTTCAAGCGAGATGCTCTGTGTTTTACTTTAAATTAACTGGCTAAAAAATTGATTTAATAACATAACCCACAATGATAAGTATAATTCCAGAAATCAGCTTATTTTCTGAAATAAGTTACCAAAATCTTATTATAAGTAATTTATTATCGGCTATTATTTAATTTGGTATTGTTTTAGTAGTTTTATGACTTTCAGAAAAACTTGATAAATGATTTTCAAATTCGTCATCTTTTTTAAATCCATTGGTAAATTCATTTTTACGTAATCCTTTCCCAGCATTAACAACTTCGGCAACCCCCAATCTTTTAAACTCCAAAACTATTTCTAAGAACTCGGATTCCATAAGTCCGTTGTGATTGTAAAATCCAGAATGATACATAACATTGGCGATTGCAAAACCATTACTTTTTAAAACCAAGTCCAACAAATAATCCAACTTTTCAATTCTACTCTCCATCCTTAGTATGGTTTAAATGTGTGGTAACGTTCCGTGTATGGTTTCGTTGCGTCAGACATAAGATAGCAAATAAACAGAAACCCATTGTTCAGCAGCGAGGATTTTCCTTATTGAAAATCAGACGCAATGAATTATACACGTCTTAGGTGCTGTCACTATTTCATATTGAGTATTATATGAACCAATTCTCTAGTCTCGCTATTATGAAGATGGTATGATATTGCTATTTTAATATTAGCTGACTCTGAAAGATCGGGCTTTAGGCTTACTCTTGTAATTGGAAATTTTTTTTCGTCGAAACCAATTTTGGAATTAAGTTCTCCAACGTATTGAAAATAATTTTTGCACAGACTTTGAAAATTTTGAGATTCACCAAACACCAACATAAAGTTTCTTCCTAGACCATGGGTATCGTACTTGGTAAATAATTTGTTTATATGAGCTGCTATAATTTTGTTTTTTGAACCACAACTTTTCAATCTTAAAGATTCAACTATTGTTAATGGAATTCCATTTTCTCTTCTTATCATGAGATCTAATTCTCCAGATTGCAATCCCGATTCAGAAGATCCGGATCTAGTTTGATCTGATACGTTGTAGGCTTTTGAACTAAATCGATGCCAATCATCTTCTGTTGAAGCTAATCTGGATTTTAAAGAATCAATCGACTCTCCATTTTTTATGCTTTTAATGATTTCATCAGCTTTTTGTTTGAATTTTGACATTTTTCTTAATTAATGCTAACGGTCTTGTCATCGATTAGACAAGGGGAGTTTCACCCCAAGCCTCTCACAGAACCGTACGTGATAGTCTCCCATCATACGGCTCTTCTAAAGTAATGAACCTATTTAACAAAGTCACTAAATGTTTTTTAAACAGCATCAACTTTGAGTTTTTATTAGATAATTTGTACTTATGTTTTTTTCGATCAAATGTTGATTTTAAATTTTATAGCTCAAAACTTTGCCGGGCAATCCCAGTATTCATATTCTTCATAAAGTAAGACATTCACATTTCATTAGGTGGTGGACTAACGGAGGTCCACCCTCCATCTACCACTATCGTCTGCCCAGTAATCTGACTTGAGCTATCAGATAATAGAAAGAGAATAGTATTCGATATATCTTTGGTTGTTGATACGATTCCAGTTGGAGTTATATCTTCCCAAGTTGCCTTGTAGCCTTCATCAGATTGTGTGCGTTCTGTTAAGGTAGCTCCTGGGGCAACAGCATTTACTGTTATTTTATGAGGAGCCAACTCCACACTTAAACTTTTAGCAAGCATTTCAAGAGCAGCTTTTGTCATGCCATATGCGGCAAGTTTGGGATGCGCTTGATGACCCGTTACGGAAGACATGAAAATTACTCGACCCCCTGTTTTTTGTTTGATGAATTGTTTGGTTGCTGCTTGCGCTAGAAAAAAGGAACCTTGTAAATTCACCGAAGTTAAGGTTTGAAAGTCTTCCGGTTTGTAATCGATAAAGTTGCCGAAAGTGGTTATACCTGCGTTGGCTACTACAAAATCTAATTTGCCATATTCCCTAACCGCTTTTTGAACCATTTTTTGAATGGTTCCTAGATCTCCAGAATTTCCTAAAACAGCATTGCATTTTCCACCTTGATTTCTGATAATGGTAGTTGCTTTTTCAAGCGCTGCCGAATCAATATCATTAATTATAACGGAAGCGCCTGAACTACAAAGTTGCTTGACGATTTCAAAGCCGATACCAATGGCTGCGCCTGTTACTATGGCAACTTTATCATCAAAAGAATACTGTATCATATTACAAGTTGTTAAGTTTCTAATTAATGTGAATCTCTATTTACTTCACTTCCTGATTTTCCCTTTAAAAAATCTAAATCTACGCCCTCGTGCGCCTGTTCTACATGTTCAATATACATTTTTGCATAGCCTCTATTGTATCCTAAATCAGGTGCTTTCCAGCTTTTTTTGCGTTCGGCCAGAACTTCATCAGAAACATGTAAGGTTAGTTTTCTATTCGCCACATCCAACTCAATAATATCACCTGTTTCTACGAGTCCGAAAGTACCACCAACGGCAGATTCGGGAGAAACGTGCAGTATCACGGTTCCAAAAGCCGTACCACTCATTCTTCCGTCTGAAATACGAACCATATCCGTAATTCCTTTATCCAACATCATTTTCGGTAGTCCGATATTCCCAACTTCTGGCATTCCTGGGTAACCTTTTGGCCCTGCATTTTTTAAGACCAAAACTGAGTTTTCATCCAAGTCCAAATCTGGTAAATCAACTTTCGCTTTATAATCTTCAATATCTTCAAATACAAAAGCCCTGCCTTTGTGTTGCATTAATGCCGGTGTAGCCGCAGAGGGTTTTAGTATAGCGCCGTCAGGGCATAAATTACCTCTGACAACAGCAATGCCAGAATCATCTTTAAATGGGTTTTCTAAAGAACTAATGACGTTGGTGTCATAGCACGTTATATCATCGGTATTTTCTCCAATCGATTTACCGTTTGCAGTTAAGGCATTTGTATGTAAGTGAGCTTTCAATTCTTTAATCAAAGCTGGTAATCCACCTGCATAATAAAAGTCTTCCATCATAAATTTACCAGAAGGAAGCAAATTCGCCAAGAGCGGAATCTTTTCAGAAAATTTATCAAAATCTTCCAAATCTAATTTCACACCAATTCTTCCGGCAATGGCCAAAAGGTGTACCACAAAATTTGTTGATCCGCCGATTGCCGCATTCACCATGATAGCATTCTCAAAAGCCTCACGGGTAAGAATTTTTGATAACGTTAAATCTTCTTTGACCATGTCAACAATACGACGGCCGCTTATATGCGCCAATACCTTACGACGCGAATCTGAAGCTGGAATAGCTGCATTGTGGGGTAGGGTAACCCCCAAAGCTTCTACCATACAAGCCATAGTTGATGCGGTGCCCATAACAGCACAATGTCCATCACTTCGGCACATATTTGCTTCAGCTTCCACAAATTCTTTTTGACTGAGTTCTCCTCTTCGGTTGGCATCACTAAATTTCCAAACGTCTGTTGTGCCAATATCTCTTCCTTTGTGTTTACCGTTGAGCATAGGTCCGCCAGAAATGAAGATTGTAGGTAAATCGACACTGCAAGCACCCATTAAAATAGAGGGAGTTGTTTTATCACAACCACCCAATAGTACGATGCCATCTAAAGGGTTTCCGCGAATACTTTCTTCGGCATCCATACTAGCAAGATTTCGATACAGCATTGTTGTTGGCTTCATTAAAGTTTCACCCAATGACATTACCGGAAACTCTAACGGAAACCCGCCAGCTTCCCAGACACCCCTTTTTACATGCTCTGCTAGTTCTCTAAAGTGCCCATTGCAAGGTGTTAATTCTGACCAGGTGTTACAAATGCCAATAACTGGTTTTCCTTCAAATTCATCAGCAGGATAGCCTTGATTCTTCATCCAAGCTCTATAGATGAATCCATCTTTTCCTGTTTTTCCAAACCAATTTTGGCTTCTCATTTTCTTTTTGTCATCCATGGTATCTTGATTGTATTTGTCCTACGGTATTCGTTTCTATTTTAAAAAGCCTTCCTGCTAAAGGGTTTTCTAATCGTTCTTTTTCTGATAATGCTACTTTTGAAGTAGTAATAATAAGTGTTTTTAAATCGGCACCTCCAAAACAACAACTTGTTGGGTGTGATACCGGCATTAGAATCTCCTCAATTTTGTTTCCCTTTTTATCAAAATGCACTAGTTTGCTACCTCCCCAAAGGGCAATCCAAAATCCACCTTCACTATCTATAGTCATGCCATCGGGGAATTCCGCATTCGCAAATTTGATGTGTGTTCTTTTGTTTGAAATATTCCCCGATTCTATTTCGTAATCATAAGCAAAAACTGCATTGCGATTGGTGTCAATCATAAAAAAGGTATCTTTTTCAGGATTCCATCCCATACCATTAGTAATATGGATGTTTTCTTCTAATACATTCCAGGAATGGTCTGTATTCAAGCGAAAGAGCTTTCCTTTATTATCTGCGCCATTCCATTCCATCGTACCGCCAAAAACGCGGCCTTCCGGATCTACGGCACCATCATTAAAGCGCACTTCTGAATTATGTTGTTCGGGAGAAGGTTCAATCAAGTTAAAAAGCTGTGATTTTTCATTGTAAAATCCAAACCCATCTCTAACACCCATTACCAAACCTTCTTGATTTGCACGTAACGCTAAAAACCCAAGTGGTTGGCCTATGGAAAACTCTTCCATAGTACTACTCGATAAATCACCTTTAAAATAAATTCCCTGTAGCAAATCAACCCAATATATTTTTTGAGAAATAGGATCCCAAACTGGGCCTTCACCATGTTCTGCGGAACTATTAAATAGGGGAGCTACTTGCATTAAGTAAACTTGAGTTGTTAATAAGAATATCTCAACTAAAAATACAAATCTAAGTTCAAGTCATAAGTGCAACACGAATATTTAAAACAGATGGGGCTAGCCCCATCTGTTTTAGGCTCAATATTTATATTCGTCTTGGATGAAAAACTATA
>JBLIDJ010000137.1:0-5587 GCA_047634195.1 Flavobacteriales bacterium | reverse complement strand
CATTTGCTTGCAAAGTAACTTTACCAAGTCAATGTTTTGCCATTCGTTGAAACCACCAATATTGTATGTTTCGCTGTTTCTACCTTCGTGAAATATTAAATCAATAGCTACAGCATGATCTTTTACAAACAACCAGTCACGCGTGTACTTTCCGTTGCCGTAAATAGGCAAAGGTTTTTTATTGAGAATATTATGAATGCAGAGGGGTATTAGTTTTTCTGGAAAATGATTTGGCCCATAGTTATTTGAGCAATTAGAAATCACATAAGGCAAACCATACGTCTCTCCATAGGCTCTTACAAAGTGGTCAGAACTAGCCTTGCTTGCTGAGTATGGTGAGTTAGGGTCGTACGATGTTTCTTCGGTAAATAAGCCTGTTTCTCCCAACGAACCATATACCTCATCGGTACTCACATGATAGAATTTTTTTCCTTCCATGTTTCCTTTCCACTGTTTCAAACAAGCGTTAAGCAAAACCATGGTTCCTAGTATGTTGGTCTTAGCAAATAATAAAGGATCAGATATCGAACGATCGACATGCGATTCAGCGGCCAAATGAATTACGCCATCAAAATCGTTGTTTTCAAACAATTCGTTCACTAAGGTTTCGTCCGTAATGTCACCCTTTATAAACGTATAATTAGAATTACTTTCAAGGTCTTGCAAGTTTTCCAAGTTACCTGCATAGGTAAGCGCGTCTAAATTAAATACATGATAGTTGGTGTACTTGTTTACAAACTGACGCACTAAATGTGACCCAATAAAACCCGCTCCACCTGTTATAAGTACTTTTTTCATGCTTGCTGGTTTTACAAATATCCATCAGCAACAGTCTTGTCCAATATCCCTTTGACATCGTACACTACTGCTGATTTTTTCTTTAATGGATTCAAATCTAATGCTAAAAACTCCTTGTGAGCTACCGCCAAAACAATAGCATCAAACGTTTCCGTTGGAGCTTCTTGTTGTGTAATTAATCCATACTCATGTTTTACTTCAGCTGGATTTGCCCAAGGGTCGTAGATCACTACTTCTACACCAAATTCTTTTAAGCCTTTGATAACATCGACTACTTTGGTGTTTCTAACATCTGGGCAATTTTCTTTAAAGGTTATTCCCAGAATCAAAATTTTAGCTGATTTTACCTTTAAATCCTTCCGTAGCATTAATTTCACTACTTGTGAAGCCACATAATCACCCATGTTGTCATTGAGCCTTCTTCCCGCCAAAATAATTTCTGGGTGATACCCTAATTCTTGTGCTTTTTGAGCTAAATAGTATGGATCTACTCCTATGCAATGACCGCCGACCAAGCCTGGCTTAAATGGAAGGAAATTCCATTTTGTTCCCGCAGCTTCCAGTACATCATGCGTATCAATATTCATTAGGTTAAAAATCTTAGCCAATTCATTGACAAAAGCAATGTTGATGTCTCTCTGAGAATTCTCAATAACTTTTGCCGCTTCAGCAACTTTAATATTCGGTGCTAAATGGGTTCCCGCTTCGATTACTGTCAAATAAATATCATTGACCAACTTGCCTATTTCAGGTGTTGACCCAGCTGTTACTTTAAGTATTTTTTCTACGGTATGTTCCTTGTCACCTGGATTAATACGTTCTGGCGAGTATCCAGCAAAAAAGTCTTTGTTAAAAACCAATCCAGAATGTTTTTCCAATACAGGTACGCATTCGTCTTCTGTTACTCCCGGGTAAACAGTGGATTCATAAATAACAACGTCTCCTTTTTTCAACACTTTAGCTACTGCCTCACTTGCTTTGTACAAAGGAGTAAGTACGGGCCTATTGTTTTTATCAACAGGTGTAGGCACTGTGATGATAAAGACGTTAGCGTCTTTTAAATCGTTAATGTCTGTTGAGCAATACAAGCCTTTTTCCTTAGGCGCAGGATTTGAAGGCAAAATCACTTTCTGTAGTGTTTCTGTATCTACTTCCAACGTATCGTCAACTCCTTTTTGTAATAAGTCAACTCTACCTTGGTTAATGTCAAATCCAACGACTGAAAACTTGGTTGCAAATAATCGAGCTAGTGGTAACCCAACATACCCCAATCCTATAATCGCAATTTTCTTATCAAACAAGTTATTGTTTTCCAAACCTTTATATTTTATAAATAATATTATTTTTTCAAATTATCCCAATACCAATTAACGGCCTTTTTTAATCCTTTTTTGAAATTAAATTTAGGCTGATAATCTAATAGTTTTTTTGCCTTATCAATAGAGGCCAATGAATGAGCAATATCCCCTTCCCGCTCTGGACCATGTTTTATTTGAATATCTTTAATGTCTGAGTCAAACTCTGACAGATATTCTCTCAACAAGGCAGTCATTTGGTTCAGATCTACTCTATCTCCGTATGCTGTGTTGTACACCTGATTGAGTGCCATTTTGTTGGTTGTTAACGCTGCCAACATATTCATTTGAACCACGTTTTCTATGTATGTAAAATCTCTAGAAAAACTACCGTCTCCATTAATTACAGGAGATTCATGCGCTAAAAACTGCTGCACAAACTTTGGGATTACTGCTGCATAGGCTCCATCAGGATCTTGCCGCCTTCCAAATACATTGAAATACCGGAGCCCAATAATTTCCATATTGTACAACCTAGCAAAAATATCCGCGTATAATTCGTTTACATATTTTGTAATTGCGTAGGGAGAAAGAGGTTTGCCAATATCGTCTTCAAATTTGGGCAGTGTTTGCGAATCACCATACGTAGAGGAGCTTGCAGCGTATACAATTCTTTTAACATTATTGTTTTTGGCAGCACACAACACTTTAACAAAACCTGAAATATTTACTTCGTTTGAGGTTATAGGATCTTCAATAGATCTGGGAACAGAACCTAAAGCAGCTTCATGAAAAACCACATCAATGTTTTTACAAGCTCTATCACAAGTTTCTTCGTCTCTTATATCTCCTTCAATAAATTCAAAATTAACGTTACTCAAATATGCTTCTATATTCTTAAGGTAACCAGTTGATAAATTATCTAAAACAACTACTTTTTTAGCTCCATTTTGGAGTAAATATTCTACCAAATTAGACCCAATAAATCCAGCACCACCTGTTACTAAAAAAGCAAGGTTTGAGAGTTGATTATGATTACTCATTTACACTGAATAGTTTATTTTAAATTTTACTTTAATCTACGAAAGTAGTTATTAAAATTTAATCTTTAGAAGTATCTGTCATTATGATAATAATCCCTTTAGAAATAGGGACGTTATCTATTATTTTTTTAATCAATGAATAACATCAACACGGTACTTTAATCAAAGTTAAAAAAAGAAATATATCTTTTCAGGATACTTCGTTTTGATAGATAGTTTAAAATGCTGTTTATTACGCTTGTTTCATGGTTTTCAAATACGTTGCAATTTGTACGGCATTAGTAGCAGCACCTTTGCGCAAATTATCGGCAACTATCCACAAATTGATCGTGTTTGGCTGAGATTCATCTTTTCTTATTCTTCCTACAAACACTTGGTCTTTTCCTTTGGCAAACAAGGGCATTGGGTAGACATTCATTTCAGGATTATCTTGCACCACGATACCTGGTGTTTCTGATAAAATCTTACGGATGTCAATTAAATCAACTTCGCTTTCAAACTCAATATTTACAGACTCTGAATGCCCTCCCTCTACAGGCACTCTGACAGCTGTAGCAGTAACTTTAATGCTATTGTCGCTTAAAATTTTATTGGTTTCGTTCACCAATTTCATTTCTTCCTTGGTGTATCCATTCTCCAAAAAAACGTCACAATGCGGCAAACAGTTTTTATCTATTTTATATGGATAAGCCATTTCTCCTTGAATACCTTCTCGCTCGTTTGACAGCTGTTGCACCGCTTTGACTCCTGTGCCTGAAATACTCTGATAGGTAGACACTACTACTCTTTTTACACCATACTTTTTATGCAAAGGGTATAAAGTCATTACCAGTTGTATCGTCGAGCAATTTGGATTGGCAATAATTTTATCCTCCTTTGTTAGGCTCAATGCATTAATCTCAGGAACAATTAGTTTATGGTCTGGATGCATTCTAAATGCGGAACTGTTATCAATCACTTTGGTTCCAACTGCAGCAAACTTGTGAGCCCATGCTAAAGAAACATCCCCTCCTGCCGAAAATAAAGCAATATCTGGTTTCATGTCTACAGCCGTTTGTAAATCAACTACTGTATAGTTTTTTCCAGCAAATTCAATAACAGAACCTACCGACTTTGAAGAAGCAACAGGTATTAATTCACTTAAATCAAATTGGTGCTCCCTCAGAACTTTAAGTATCTCAGTTCCTACCATTCCTGTAACTCCAACTATCGCTAATTTCATATATTGAATTGATATGCAAAACACTAACCTAGTGTTGCAATTTTATTTATTATTAATAATTCTTTGCAAAAATAATCCTATTTATTAACTTAACAGAATGCTTAAGTACCTGTTGATACTTCTGTTTTATTGGGCGGCAAATATGGCGCATGCTCAATTTATCGATTCATTTTCGGATAAAGATTTTGATAAAAATCCTTACTGGCATGGCGATAGTCTCCATTTTGAGATTACAGACAGCTTAGCGTTACACCTCAATGCACCAGCAACTCAGTCAACTTCATATCTATCAACCAAGTGTAAATCCATCAAATCGGCTAGTTGGGAGTGCCTTGTCAAAATGGACTTTAATCCTTCTAGCGCAAACAAATGCCGATTCATTATTGCTTCCAATCAGGCAAATCTCAACACTCCATTTGATGGGTATTTTGTGGAAGTAGGAAGTACCAACGACAATATTGCTTTATACAGAAAAGATGGATCTTCATCCATTAAAATGATTGAAGGTCGCCACGATATGTTAGACGTATCAAAACCAACAGTTCGGGTAAAAGCAACGGTAGACAGCATTGGTAATTGGGCTTTGTATGCCGATAGCACTGGATCTAATACTTTTCAACTACTTGGAATAACCAACGACTTAACACACACAAAAAGTGAATATACGGGTGTATGGTGTGATTACACCAGCTCTCGATCGACAAAGTTTTGGTTCGACGATTTTATTGTCAACGGAGATACTTTTCCCGATGTATATGCGCCAGTCATCTTATCACATCAGTTGTTTTCCGATAGTTTATGGGTCGTGTCGTGTTCTGAAAAACTGGATTCAAATCTGGATCTTACTATCATCCCCGCGATTAATTATTCACTCACTGTAAATGACAATCAAGTCTTTGTGAATTTTAATACCTCCCTGCAAAACGGCACTTCATATCAAGTAACTTTTCAGCAACTTTCCGATATTCATGGAAATTCATCAAAGGATACGACGCTGGTTATTCAGTATCTATCATATGACAGCGCAGGATATCGTGATGTTGTTATCAACGAAATATTCGCAGATCCTAGCCCCCAATACAATTTACCTAACCATGAATACCTAGAACTGTATAATGCTTCTGACAAGGTGATAAATCTTGAAAACTGGGTGTTGACTAATAGTGGGGAAATAATGGAAATACCATCCTTTACCTTATTGCCAAAAACATACGTGCTACTGTGTTCAG
>JBLIDJ010000136.1:0-5612 GCA_047634195.1 Flavobacteriales bacterium | reverse complement strand
AAAAATCTATATTCTTGTTTTACAGGATCATTCTCGTTCAGGTCTTCCAGTAAAAAATTGTTTACTTGAACATTTGATAATCCAATACTAGCAACTCCAATAATTACAAGCGTTCCGGTAATAATTGTTTTGGGGTGTTTGATAACCCATAGGAAACATTTTTTGAGAAAAGTATTCCACTTATTATTATGTTGTTTAGCCACGTACGGCAAGGGCAGTAGGTACAATGCTGATGGGATAAGCGTAAAAGCTAATAGGTAGGCGATCCAAACGCCAATTGCCGTAAACACACCAAACTCTTGAATAGGCATCATGCCTGATGATAATAATGTTAAAAAGCCAATAGAGGTAGTAAGCGAGGTTAGAAAGGTAGCCAGTCCAATATCCTTTATAGCATTTATGAGGGCTCTTTTTTTAGGAACATTAAGTCTTAATTCTTCCAAATATTTTTCGGTGAGATGAACAACATCTGAAACTCCTACAACAAACAAAATTGTGGGCATAATAGTTGTTAATAAATTAATGGATTGATTGCTGACGCTTAGTCCAGCCATCAACCATGTTACCGTGCAAACAACAACAGCAATGGGGAGGACAATTCCCCACCAAGAGCGATACGAGAGAAATAAAAATAAGGCTAACAATAAGGCAGAGCTGATACCAAATACGATAAGCTCCCAAAACATTAAATCAATAAAATATTGTTGCGCATGAATCCGTCCAGCTATGTGAAAAACACCAATGTTTTTATGTTTTTTAATGGTTTTGTAAATGTCAGATAAGGTTGCGTCACTATCTATTTTTGATAAGTTAGGCGTGGTGTTAATGATGATTGCGGTTGTCGATTTGTTTTCACTAATGAGTGAACCAACTAACTGTGGGTCCTGCATAATTTTTGCTTCAACCTTCTGTGCGTTGAACTGATTAATATCGAATAGCGGGATGTTGAGAACGCCCATAGGCGTAATAATAGGTTTTTTGATAGTTGGTAAGCCTATTACATCTTCTACATGTGGCAGTAGCTGAAGGTCTGAAACGAGTAGCTCTAATGCTGTTAAAAATTGGATAGTGAAAATTTCATCAGATTCAATAGCCAATAATACATAGTCGTTGTCAGCACCAAAACTAGCAGTGTGACTATTGTATGCCTTTAAGTCGGGGTTTGATTTCGGGAAAAAAGCCTCAAAATCATAGCTTATCTTTAAAGCGTTTAACTGCCAAACGGACCATAAGGTGATGAGGACAATAATAGAAATTGTCCACTTGGATATTTTTTGAAAGTTAAGGTTGGAAAAATTCATTTAAAGTCCAGATAAATTAAAAGCTACATTTTTTACTTTTTTTGTTGGAGTACCGTCTATTAACTCTTCAATGATCATGTCATTCCCTGCTTTTGTTTCAAAAACCTGATTCATAGACTTGATAATACCCATAGGTATGTGTTGTTGCAGGCACGTCTCTTGCAACCATGAACTGGTTTTGTTGTTGAAATAAGTAGACAACAAAGTGGCTAATACCGTTCTGTTTTCTACTCTCTTTTGATTGGTTATGAATCTTGAATCGTTCGATAGTTCTGTTAAATCCAACAACTTGCAAAGTTCTTCGAACTGCTTGTTTGAACCTATTGCCAAAACAACATAGCGGTTGTCACTACAAAGAAATGTTTCACCATACGGAGCAATGTTAGGATGCAGAGAACCTATTTGTGTGGCGATCTGATTATTCATCAACCAATTACTTGCTTGGTTGGCGAGCGCGCTAATGGCTGCCTGCTCTAAATTTACCGATACTTTTATGGCTTCTTTCTTTTGAGATTGTTGCAAGAGCGCTAATAATATCCCTTCTTTAAGTTGGTGTGCAGCAAGTATGTCAATAATGGCAACGGGTATTTTAGTAGGTTCATTTCCGGGTTGCCCATTCATGCTCATAAAACCTGTTTCTGCTTGCAATACAACATCGTATGCCACTCTATCCTTTTGGTTAGCGAAACCAATAAGGTCTGCGTAAATTACAGAAGGGTTGATGGCGGCTAATTGTTCAAAAGAGAGTCCTAGTTTATTGGCGGAATTAGGTTTAAAATTACAAATAACAATGTGTGCATCTTTCACATAATTAATTGCCGTAGTTTTATCCAAGGAGTTTGTAAGGTCTAGATATTCAACTTGCTTAAACGTATTTGCTGAAGCATAATAGGCCGAGGTTCCGTTATTTTTTTCATTGGAATTCTTCCAAGACCGGGTCACATCTCCTTGTGTATTCTTATTCTCAATTTTAATAACTTTTGCGCCTAGTTCAGCTAAAAAGCTGCCCGTTAGCGGACCCGCTAAAACGGATGCAAATTCAATAACAATGATGTCTTTTAATGGTTTGTTGTTCATGAGTTATGTCATTGAAAAGGAAGTTATTAAAAGTATGGTATTTATTGGATGAATAATGATGAGCTATCAATATTTGGGTGTAAACCTACTATCATTTAAACAAATAAATGATAGTTATCCTTTATTATTTAATATTTTCCCCTTAAATATAAGACCATGTACACAAGTGAAGTAAAGTTGAGAGTAAGATATGCCGAAACGGATAAAATGGGTTATTGCTACTATGGCAATTATGCTCAGTTTTTTGAAGTGGGAAGGGTAGAAGCTTTAAGGAATTTAGGGTTTAGTTACAAAGAATTAGAAGCTTCCGGAATTATTTTACCGGTATTGGAATATCAAATTAAATACATAAAACCTGCCTATTACGATGATATTTTGACCATACAGACCAAGATATCTAAAATGCCAAAAACACGCATGTATTTTGAATACGAAACGTATAATGAAGCAGGAGAGTTGCTCAACATAGCGAGCACCACCTTGGTATTTGTGGATGAAAAAACTGGAAAACCAACCAAGCCACCTAAAGACTTGGTTGAGAGTATTGTAGGTTATTTATAATTCTTTCAAAAGCATTTGATATAAAGCCACCATGCTTTTGATGTCATCTAGATGCACTTTTTCATTAGGCGTGTGCACAAAATCTTCTGGAGCGCCAATAAAACACCAATCCCAAGGATGAGCTGCATTTTGCAGTTCCTTGGCATCGCTTCCACCAGCATTTTCTACCTCCAACTGAAATTTTATTTGATGCTTTTTTGCGATCGCAATAATTCGATTTACAAATGATCTTCGTGGAAGTAAGGAGTCTCTTAACGAAATAGCGACACCATTGCCATGAGTTACGCCTTTGGTTACCCAAGTAATATCAGCAATAAGCCCTTGTGATATTTTGTAGTTGTCTGCTAAATATTTGGCTAGATAACTGACACTTCCGCCGCCATGCTCTTCCCATGTCGAAAACACAATAGCACCATTTTCCATTGTCTTACACAATTCTAAAGATGTCCAAACACCTAATCTATTGTCTAAGTAACAACTTTGCACATATTCTTCTGTCAATCTAAAATCACATTCAAAGCTAAGAGCCGTACCACGTTCTATTTCATTGCCACTATGAGTAGTTAGTTTAGTTCCATCTTCTTCTTCTGTCACTATAGTTGACGTACTTACAGCAGTACCATCCATCTCGAAACCCTTAAGTTTCAAGCCTTCTTCTGTTTTAGGCCCACCAATTTTGACAAGCTCTTTGTCATATTTCACCGTAAAGCCTATGGAGTCAATGTGTGCAAAAACAGCTGTTTTTGGCTCGCCAAAAATTAACATAATATTATCCTGAAATCCTTCGCCAGCAATAATAGTAGGCATTGTATTCCATGTATGTTTATGAGTGTCAATATAGTTTATTAGATACTCCGTTAATCTATACTCCTCTCCAGCAGGAGCGTGAACATTGCATAAAGATTTTAATAATTCCATAGTATGTAGCGTGGGTTATTTTCTGATGTATCAATCAAGACAAAAGTAATGCGATTTTTATGGCTTCAAATGCATTGACAGTAAAAGATGTTGTTTTCTGTTAGCCCTCCATGCATGATCATGAATTTGACTTTAATGGGTTGATTTAGAAGAGTAAAAGCGATGTTGGTATGGGTGAAAATTTGACGTAATTTTGTGAAGTGGGTATTTTGTTAAACGTAACAAAAACAAACAAAACAGTGCTGGTTGTTTCAATAGTATAAAATATTCAGATGATTGTTGAGCAATATGTCGTTGTCTTAAAAATCTGTGTTACCTTTAGTCTATGCTTAACAAGAGAGCGTTTCAAAAACTAACACTAGCAAATAAATACCTTAGCTTAAAAAAAACAGGCCATTATTTAGCTACCCGGGATTTTGAAGGTTACCAAGTTTATTTGTACGCATATGATATTTTTTACGTTGAAGTTTGGTGTCCGTTAGGCTTAGATCAAATTTGTTGGATTGAAGTTGTTTACAACCAAGAAACCATTCAAAGCTATGTCGATGACATTAATGTTTTTAAGGAATTAGGAATTATCGATTGAATTAAAATGAGGATAAAAATAATTAGTTTGTTGTTGTGTATCGTAACTATTTCTAGCTATGCACAAGTTCCGCATGAATCAGCAAAAAGTACTAGTCAAAGCAAAAATGAAGCTATTGCCAGTAGGTATATTAGTTCTTTAAGGGAAGGAACACTCATAGTGAGGATTTCATATGGTTCTAATAAAAAAGCTGCGTTAAAAGTGAAAGGTCACACGAAAAAGTTAATAGCCTACACGCAAGAACTCGAATATGATAATTCGCTTTTGATTGCTGCTTTTTTGGGAAAATATACGTTTTCAAAAGTGTTATTTTTTTATGATAAAAACATTGATAAAATTCTAAACAGAGAATGGAAGCATTTGTTCTTAAACACCAAAACGTTAAAGATTGACTCTACGATTGAATTTAATGAAAAAGCGCCTTATTATATTTTGGGTACTGAGAGTATTTATTTTGAATTGCAAAACAGCTCCTCTTCAGGATTGGTTGTAATGGATAAGGACCTGACTTATTTAAAAGAACCATTCCCATATTATGTAATAAGTATGGGAGATGCTGGTCCTTTGGCGAAAAGTATAGAATTTCAAGTTATTAAATTAAACGACCAGTTTTTGGAGTTTTATGCAATGTATGGAACTAAATATTAAGCATTCCAAATAGTCCAAGATTTCTCAGCCTGTAGTTTCAACATGTTTAATCCGTTTATTGTTTTTGCGCCTCTAGCAGCCGCATTTTTCAAGAACATTGTTTTTTCTGGATTGTAAATTAAATCGTAGCACAGGTGTTTTTCACTTATTCCTTCAAATGGAATAGGCAGGCAATCATCGATGTTAGGATATGTGCCAACAGGTGTTGTGTTTACCAGTAGTTTGAAGTGTTTTATTCCTTCAGCCCCTAAATCATCATAGCTTATCATATTTGCAGGAGCATCGTTAATTTTGTTTAGGTCTCTAACAACAAAAACACACGAAACACCTAATTGTTTCAGTACATAATGAATTGCTTTTGCTGCGCCTCCATATCCAAAAATTAACGCCCGTTCATGATGTGATTCAAAAAAAGGTTTGATAGACATACCAAAACCATAGATGTCTGTGTTGTATCCTTTTAATGCACTGTTCTGTGTTTTCACAATCGTATTGACAGCTCCTATTTGGGCGGCCACCGT
>JBLIDJ010000135.1:0-5644 GCA_047634195.1 Flavobacteriales bacterium | reverse complement strand
TAGAAAAACTAGACTGATGTGTTTCATACACCCTGTTGGAATTGCAAGCCAACAAAACGAATGTGGCTAAAATGAGTATTACGTTGCTAGTTGTCATGAGGGTCAAAATTTTATAGTGCATAGCTTTGTCCCTGAGAGAAATGCCTTGTCCTTTTCCTCTCATAGGAAGTCTTTTATATTCTTTCCAATCTTTCTTCATTACTCCTTTTTGTTTTTAAGTTGCTTAATCGCCTTGTCAAAATCGGAGATGAAATTTTGGTCTTGATTTACTCTAAATGCTTCGTATTCTTTTACGGCCAATTTGGCTGCTACGGTTCTCGATACTTTTTCTTTATCGTTTAGTATTTCTTCTTCGTTAAACTGTAAAAAAGCATCCAGTTTTGTGGCCCAATCTTTCATGTACATTGGCTTGCCTTTACTTGCTTGAAATTCGGCATAGTCCAAATACATATCTACAATATGGTTTAGCTTTTTTATTTCGACTTGCTGCAAGTAGTTTTTGGCTATGGTAACGTCGCTTTTGTAAATTTTGCCTTTGGGATCTTTTCGCCAAGTGCTTAGCCCCATATTTTCTTTGCTGCTATTGGCTCGTTTTTCAATAAGTTCGGCAGCCGTATTACCTGTTATGGCAAAGTGGAGTTTGTTTTGCACGGTGGCAAAAAAGCGATCTGTTTCTAAGGTGTCGGCAGTGTAATCAACAGAGGTAGCGTAAATATCTGTAATCTTTTGATACACCATTCTTTCGCTTGCTCGAATTTCTCTTATCTCTTCGAGTAATTCTTCAAAAAATCGTGTATCAAATCGGCTACCTTTGGTAAATCGGTCTTTGTCTATGGCAAAGCCTTTAAATATAGCTCTTTAATTTATCTGTAGCCCAAGCTCTAAACTGTGCACCTCTGGTGGTATTTACCCGATAACCAATAGCAATAATGGCTTCTAAAGCGTAGTGTTTTGTTTTGTACTTTTTACTATCAGCGGCAGTTATCGAGTAATCCTCGACAACTGATTTTGGGTCTAATTCTTTTTCTTTAAAAATGTTTTTGAGGTGAAGAGAGATATTGTCCACACTACATTCAAACAGCTCTGCCATTAGCTTTTGCGTAAGCCAAAGATTGTCTTCTTCAAACAATACATCAACTTTTACTTGCCCGTCTTCGGTTTCGTAAATGGCTATTTCGTTCGCTGTACTCATATCTCCGATTTTATTTTTCCCCAACGATAATTAGAAAAAATAGATTTGTGTGTTTCATACCCCCTGTTGGAATTGCAAGCCAACAAAACTAATGTGGTTAAAACCAGTATGATGTTTCTAGCTTTCATAAGGTTCAAAAGTTTAAAGGCATAATTTACAGTTTCTGTACAAAACCGAAATCCAATTGTTTTTTAATTAAATCGGCAGAGAGTACTTCTACTTCCAGCTGGTCGCCCATGTTAAATTCTTGTTTATGTACACGTCCTCGAATGCAAAAACGTTCTTCATCAAAATAGTAATTGTCATCTGACAAGTCTTGAATGGCAACCATGCCTTCGCATTTGTTTTCATTCAGCTCTACATAAATACCCCAAGAAGTAATGCCCGAAATGGTGCCAACAAAATGTTCGCCCAATTTGTTCATCAAAAACTCAACTTGTTTGTATTTAATGGAAGCACGTTCAGCATCGGCTGCCGTTTTTTCCATGGTAGAACTATGCTTGCAAAGTACATCTAGTTTGTTTTTAGGTAGTTAATTAGATAGAATATAAATAATAAAATAGCAAAATCAGTTTTTTTAATATTTATTTTATACTTTTAACGTATTATAAAATTAATATAAAAATGAATTTAATCAAAATCAAGATAGGGTTTCAATTTGTATTGTTTCTACTTATGACATTTTCAGTATCAGCAGAACGATATTGGTATTCTCCAAGCAGTGAAGGCGTGATATACAGGCCAGGGCAGACGGTCAATATTCAAAGAGGAAGCAATTCAATGGATAGGTGGCATAAGCTAATTGTAACTTTTAATGGATTTAACAATAGTTCTTTCCCAGCTACGCAATTAGTAAACTATGAGGCATATACTGCTACTGCTGAAGGAAACTGCTCGAGTTTTGCGGACACACAATTTTATTATACTATCCCGTGTAATTGGTATGGTACTTTTGAGATTGAGATAAAACATGAAAGAAGGAGAGATGTTTGTATTTTTGGGAATTGGGTTTCTGATGGTTCATCACGTAGGATGTTTGAAGTGTTACCTGAAATTGCTAATGCACCAGTAGAACCACTGCACAATGCTTGTCCTGGAGAGGAATATACTATTACTTTAGACAATCCAAACAATATGGATGGAGCTAGATGGTATAGTTCTTTGGTGGAACCTATTTATTTTAATGACGGTTTTTCATATACAAATGAATATACTGCAGCGTTAACAACTCATTATGTATCATATTACTTACAAGATGCAGCTTGTATTAATGAAAGTGCAAAAACCCCTATTGTTGTTTCAGCTATAGATATTAATGGACTTATACCTCCTGTAGTGCAATTTAAAAGTTATTGTAAAGAAGGTACTTATCGTATTGAAGTGGCTAACCCTAATAATTATTCAGGTGCTCTGTGGTACAACGAATACAATGCGCCAAACCCAATACAAGATGACTTTTATCTTGAACAATATTTTCGGCAAGGAGCTAGGGTGTTGTATGTTCAATATTACGATGATTCACATGGTTGCAGGCAATATAGCGAAAGAACTCCTATTAACGTTGTGGTAATTCCGCAACCAAATCTAAATATAAGGCCAAACGCCTCCAACCGCTTTGAAATAAAAGATCATAGAGATGTTCCGAATGCCGATTGTTTTGATCTCCAAGATTATTATCACGATTTAAATGATGGCATTAATGATGAAGAAGTAAGAGAGCAGGCTCAGACCTTTTTTGATGCTCTTTTCGAAACAATAAATAATAAAAATCCTGTGACCGAAATTCAAACTTCGGTATTAAGAAACTACCGGTGGATTCCATCAGATTATAATATTGTGGGTGCAGAAAACAGGGTGTGTGGAGACAACATAACGTCTCAACAAGGAATGTACGCCACCAAAAAGTACACCTATGTAGCCACATTAGACTATACGGTAACCATAAGAGACACCGAAGGGAATATTTTAACAGAAGAGCCGAGAAGTTGTACTGTTGAACTAAGAAATAAATGGGTAAATAATACTCCAATTGGGGGTCGTTCTCCTGTTGAAAGATGCACACCCCCAGATGTTGCTACTGTACAGGCTTTATTGGATCCAAATCAAGCAAGTAACTGTACAGCAGCAGAAGTAAGACGTATTTGCCCGGGTTCAACTATTACACTAGGGCCGCCTTCGGCACCCATTGGAGCACTGTCATACTCATGGTCTCCTTCAACTGGTCTTAGTGATCCAACAGTTGCTAATCCAACTATACATTATGATGCAGTTCCTGTAGCTACATATCAAATAATGAAATACATTCTTACAGTTTCTTATCCTCCACTTTTAGGGTCGGACCAAGATTTTTGTTATTATATTTATAAGTGTGACAAATGCGGGCCTTTTGAGGATGTAGAAGATAAGTTGAGAAATTAATAATTGTTTAAAACAAGAAATCATGAAAAAAAGAATATTACATTTCCTAATACTAATGTTGCTTATTATAAATCAAGCCAAAGCTCAAACATCGTTTAAGTTTGAAGTCAAAACCGAGGAGTACAAATCACTTACGGAGTCAACTCCTGTCTATAACTCTAATATGCCACAAACGATTTTAGCAAACCCAATTGTTGTGCCGTTAGGTTTTACTTTTGTATTAAATGACGTGTCATATAATACTGTCAATGTTTCTATTGGTGCTTTGTTAGGGTTAATGGGAGATAGTATAATGAGTAATAATCAGGCGAAAAACAACATAGAAATAGGTGCAGATGCTCCTTTGGGTTCTCCTTCAGTCACGACCCAATCAGATTCGTCTGAAATTAATTATAAATTAATTGATTCGGAAGGTTTTAAAGTAGCTGTCTTCGAATTTAAAAATGCATTTGTAGAAGATGACGAAAATGAGGGAACAGACTATTCAGATGAATTTTTTGATGTGCAGTTTTGGTTTTTTGAACAAGATTATAGCATTGAAGTAAGGTATGGTTCAAACAACTTTAGCCAAGAAAATCCCATGATAAAAGGCCCTTTGATTAATTATATATCAAAGGCGACGTTTAATAGTAACGCGGATTTATTTAGAAAAATCGACTGGCTGATTAATTTAGGAGGTAGCCCCGAAAATCCTGAAGTAAATATCTCAACAAATACTGATGACTTAATTTTTCTGAACACTTTTGCCAAAGAAGGCACGTCCTATAGATATAGT
Source organism: Flavobacteriales bacterium (assembly GCA_047634195.1). Taxonomy (GTDB): domain Bacteria; phylum Bacteroidota; class Bacteroidia; order Flavobacteriales_D; family Luteibaculaceae; genus JBLIDJ01. The sequence goes on along the minus strand of JBLIDJ010000135.1, from coordinate 1,259 downwards.
AAAATTACTAGTGGTTTGTTAAGCGAAAGTTTTAGCAACACATTTCAATTAACGATTGACGGAAACAACATGATTATTAGCGGAAAACAACACATAAACGCTATAAGTATTTTTAATCTTAACGGACAGTTAATAGAGACGGCACCTATAAACTCCAATGAAGTATATTATCCAATTAATGGAATTGCGAGTGGCGTATATTTACTTCATATAGAAAGTAAAAGAGGTAGTTTTGCTACCAAATTTGTTAAATAGATTTTTATGGATTGCAAGGGCGGGAAATTAGTTCTCGCCCTTGTTTTAGTATTAATTGTAAGTAGAAATAATTTATTTGCACATTTCAGCTATAAGATATAAACTGGTTCATAAAAAGTGATAGATGAACAATTAATCGGTGATTATTATGACCCAGTGATAGACGCTATTACTGGCACGAACAAGGTATTAATCTCTTCTTGTGTGTTGACATAAAATACCAATAAATCATCGGAATTAGGTGTGTGATTTACTTTCTCAGGAGAACAAGTAAATTCTATGTGCCAATCAGATTTGGGTAATCCTAGAAAAATACCATCGTATGCGTTATGATTTGTAAACGAACCAAGAACTTCTAAGCCAATTACTTGTGTGTAAAACCTAACTAATGGGTCTAGTTCGTTGGTATGTCTGGCATAACGAAAAGTCAAGGATGGTGTGCTTTCTTATTTCTTCACTTCATGTTTTTCTATGATCAATCCAAACTCCATGACATTAGGCACTTCAGGGACAGGCATCAAGTGTTCTACGGTGTAATGATAGGCTCCTAGTTCATTAAACTTCATGCTCTCTTCCATGACGGTTTCCAGATCGCAGTAATCACCGTCGCATACGCTCAAGTATTTCATGTCTGAACCAATGACTGGAAAAGTGAATGTCTTGTTAGTGACAATCCCCGAAGGGCTTGTCATGGTAACTTTAGTAGTGAAGTTTTGAAACTGAAAACCATACACGTGTCTTAAGGCCAAATACACTCGATATGTCTGTGCTGTATCTAGTATTTCAGGCTTAAAAGTCAATACATTCGTTTTTTCCCAACGGTAATTAGAAAAACTAGACTGATGTGTTTCATACACCCTGTTGGAATTGCAAGCCAACAAAACGAATGTGGCTAAAATGAGTATTACGTTGCTAGTTGTCATGAGGGTCAAAATTTTATAGTGCATAGCTTTATCCCTGAGAGAGATGCCTTGTCCTTTCCCTCTCACAGGAAGTCTTTTATA
>JBLIDJ010000134.1:0-5682 GCA_047634195.1 Flavobacteriales bacterium | reverse complement strand
TTTTTCAGCACGCTTGCTGTCTTCAATTTGTTTCGAAAGGGTTAAATCTTTTTGCTTAAAACGATCTTCAGACGACTGAAGCTTGCGATTACGATCGGTAATAACCTTTTCGTGCTCTTCTTTAAGCTGTAAAAATTTTTCTTTTGCCTGTAAGATTTTATCTTTTTTGATGGCTTCGGCTTCTTTTTCGGCCTCTTTAATAATACTGTTCTTTTTGCTTTTATTGGCTGAGTTTAGGAAAGCATACGCTGCTCCACCTCCAACTATCAATCCAATAGCAATACTTAATACATCCATGTATGTTAATATTTTGGTTAGGTGTTGCTACACACCTGCGGACGTAAATAGCTAGTTTATATATGTTTTAATATCTTTCCGTTTAAATCGGTTAAAGCTATTGTCAACGATTCTGTTTCGTCGTTTTGAGATTGAGTCATTTTTTCAACACCCATTTGCAATGCAGTCATAGCTAACAAATCTTGCTTGTCTTTTACAGCATAACTTTGCTGTAGCTTGCTCAAGTTTTCATCTATTGTCTTGGCAGCTTTCCTTATACGCTCTTCTTCCGACATGTTTATCGAAAGCGGGTAGGTACGACCTGCAATGGTTATTTTTATTGATAATTGGCTCATCTTCTATCGGTTCAACAGCGAAATACACTTGTCTATTTCCCGCACTAATTCATTAATTTTTTTTCGAACATCTGTAGTAGCAGCTACTTCTGTTCCAGCCAACGTTTTGGCCATTTGCAAAAGATTATTTTGCTCTGATAATTCTTTAATTCGTTGCTGTTGCGTTTCCACCAATTCTACTAATGCATCATTTTCTTGCTTACATGTTTCAATTTCAGCAACATAGGCGTCCTGTTTGATAATAAGCTTATCAACATTGATACTTACCTGATCTAGAATTTGTTTAACGTCACTCATTTACAACAATTACTTTTTTATCAGCAATCTGACAAATGTAAGTTGATAGCGTCGATTTAGCAAGAAAAACGCCATCGCAGTTTCAACAATTTTTTTTCGTGGAAAAGTGGATCGTTTTGTACTTGGTATCATCATTTGCATTACGTTAATTTGCGCCCTTATCAAATCATTCAAGTTTATGCTACATAAATTAAGCATTATCATCATTTCGAGTTTATTAACAATTAATGGTTGGAGTCAAGACAAAGCAAAACTCGATTTTGGCGATCCATTGGACATAGTTATGTACTTGGCTGGAAATTTTGGTGAACTGCGATCCAATCACTTTCATACCGGTATTGACATCAAAACCGAATCGAAAAGAGGATTGCCTATTTATGCGGTACAAGACGGATACATAAGTCGTGTGAAGGTTTCGGGAAGTGGATATGGAAAAGCCTTGTACATGACGCACTACAACGGATATACCTCTGTGTATGCACACATGCAAAAATTTACGCCAGACATAGATAAGTATGTTGAGCGAGCGCAATACAGAGACAAGACTTTTGATATCAACCTTTTTCCAGGCACAGAAGTGTTTACCTTCAAAAAAGGAGATGTGATTGGATACACCGGAAACTCTGGAAGTTCTGGAGGGCCACATCTACATTTAGAATTGCGAGAAACTGACACCGAAAACCCTGTTAATCCTTTGTTGTTTGGTTTCAATATAAAAGATGAAATAAAACCAAGCATTTACGGCATCATGGTGTATCCTATTGGAGAAAACGCGATGGTAAACGGGAAAAACACACCGCAAAATTTTGCTTTGGGCGGCACCTTTGGAAACTATGTGTTGAAATCAAACCAAAAAATTGAAGCCATTGGCGAAATAGGCATTGCGGTGCATACCATAGACAGGCTTACGGGATACCCAAACAAGTGTGGGGTGTACGAAATAAAAATGTGGCAAGACACAACCTTAAAATTCCACCAGAAAATGGATGTGTTGGATTTTAGCACCAAACGATACGTAAACGCTCATAAAGATTATGCGGTGTTTAAGAAAAACAGAAAAAGCTATCACCGGTGTTATTTAATGCCCAACAACAAACTAGACATTTACCCAACCTTGGAAAATGATGGAAAACTCCTATTGAAGGAAAACCAGACGGCGGCTATGAAAGTAGAAGTGAGGGATGCCTACCAAAACCTTTCTTTGTTGAATTTTGAAATCACAGGAAAACAGTTTGACGCCATTGTGGAGCCTACCACCTTGGGACATCAGTTAATGAAGTACGATGTGGCCAATGAGTTTATAGGACAAGAAGTAAATGTGACCGTGCCAGCAGGAGCATTGTACGATCATTTGAAGTTTGAATACAGCAATGGAGGAAAGTTGGGTAAAAGTGTGGCCAACGTGCATCGCTTGCATCACAACAATGTGCCTCTGCACAAAAACATTACCTTAAAAATGAAACCTAACCAAGAACTGTCGGAAGCGTTAAAAAGCAAAGCGCTGATCGTATCCTTGGATAGTAAAAACAATGCATGGGCAATAGGTGGAAGTTGGGAGAATGATTACTTGGTAACCAAAACAAGGGAGTTTGGCACCTACACCATGATGATTGACAGCACACCTCCAAGAATAAAACCTTTGACCTCTATTAAAAGCAGAATTTTAGGAAACGGTAGTCAAATCGTGTTTAGAATTTCTGACGATCTTTCGGGCATTAAATCCATAGAAGGAATGGTAGGCGATAGTTGGGTATTGTTGTCGTACAACCCTAAAAAAAGTAAAATTATCTACACCATCAACACCAAATACATACAGCTTGGTAGTCAGCCTTTCGACCTCACAATTACCGATGAAGTGGGTAATGTGGCTACGTATCACACAAAAATAATGGTTAAATAGGGCTTGCTGAAAAACGATTATAGCATTGTTTCTTCATATTGGTCACTTTCCGGATGTTCTCAGCTGACTCTAAATAGAGTTTGTACTAATGCTAGCCAAAAAGGTAAAATATTGATGGTAAAGGACTGAATATCATACCATTTTATTACCTTCCGCATTCGAAAAAAAATAGAAATAAATTATTTATGAAAAATTTAAGAAATTCAATTTTCGCTTTATTGACATTGGCACTCGTGTCTTGTCAGCCAATGGGTGAAACTAAAACGCAAGCAGACAAGTTTGAGAATTTGTCTGAGCAATTTGCCGATTTAAAAATTGTGCGTTACCAAATTCCAGGATGGGACAGTCTTGCCATTCAACAAAAAGAGATGATCTACTATCTTACCGAAGCTGGATTGGCTGGTAGAGACATGATGTACGATCAGAACTATCGTCACAACTTGGAAATAAGAAAAGCAATGGAAACCATTGTTGAAAATTTTGAAGGAGACAAAACCACCAACGATTGGAACGAGTTCATGATTTACACCAAGCGTATGTGGTTTTCTAATGGTATTCACCACCATTACTCTATGAACAAGTTAACACCTGATTTCTCTCGTACATATTTCGAAAGTTTGTTGACTGCTGTAGAAGTGAGCATTTCGAACGAAGAAGTGTTTGAAGCAATCTTCAACCCTGAATTCGATCAAAAGAAAGTAAACCTTGACCCAAGCAAAGATTTGATTTTAGGATCTGCAGTAAATTTTTACGGACCAAACGTAACGGAAGCTGACGTTGATGCTTTTTACAGTGCAAAAATGAATCCAGCAGATACAACACCTATCAGCTACGGACTAAACTCTAGACTAGTAAAATCGGAAACCGGTGAAGTGTCGGAAGAAGTGTATAAAGTAGGAGGTAAGTACGGTGCTGCTTTAGAGCAAGTAAACTACTGGTTGAGCAAAGCGGCCGATGTTGCTGAAAACCAAGCGCAAGGCGACGCCTTAAGATTGTTGGTTGATTATTACAACACAGGTGACTTGAAAGTCTGGGATGCATACAACATTGCATGGTGTGCTGCTATTGAAGGTGACATCGATTACATCCAAGGATTTGTAGAAGTGTACAACGACCCTAAAGGATACAGAGGTTCTTACGAGTCTATTGTTCAAATAAAAGATTTTGATGCTTCGGCACGTATGGAAGTATTGCAAAACAACGTACAATGGTTTGAAGACAATTCAAGCATATTGCCAGAGCATAAAAAAGAAAAAGTAAAAGGAGTGACTTACAAAGTGGTAAACGTAGCTGGAGAAGCAGGAGATGCATCACCTTCTACACCTATCGGGGTTAACTTGCCAAACGCTAACTGGATCCGTTCAACCCATGGTTCTAAGTCGGTAAGTTTAGGAAACATTGTTGCTGCTTATGCAGGAGCCTCTGGTTCAGGATTCTTGAAAGAATTTGCGTTTAGCAAAGAAGAAATGGATCGCAGTAAAAAGTACGGTAAGCTAGGTGGTAAACTTCATACTGCATTGCATGAGGTTGTTGGTCACGCTTCAGGGGTAATAAACCCGGGTGTTGGAACACCAAAAGAAACCTTAAAAAACTATGCTTCTACCTTAGAAGAAGGTCGTGCCGATTTGGTTGCGCTTTATTACTTAATGGACGAGCAAATGGTTGCTTACGGATTGATGGAATCGTTGGAAGTTGGAAAAGCGGAATACGATTCATACATCAGAAATGGTATGATGGCACAGTTGAGAAGATTGGAGCCAGGCGATGTGATTGAAGAAGCGCACATGCGTAATCGTCAATTGGTTGCTAGCTGGGCATACGAAAGAGGTCAAGAAGAAAACGTGATTGAGAAAGTAGTGAAAGAAGGTAAAACGTTTTTTGTCGTAAGAGATTACATGAAATTGCGTGTTATTTTTGGAGAGCTGTTGCGTGAGATTCAACGCATAAAGTCGGAAGGTGACTACGAAGCGGGAAGAAACCTAGTAGAAGATTATGGTGTACAAGTAGACCAGGATATTCACACAGAAGTATTGGCTAGAGCGGCAAAGCTTGAAAGTGCTCCTTACGGTGGATTTATCAACCCAGTGCTTGTGCCTGTTACCGAAAACGGAAAAATTACAGATGTAAAAGTAGAATACCCGAACGACTTTGTAGAGCAAATGATGAACTACGGAGCCAACTATTCTTTTTTGTAAACTAACACATACTACCCCAAAAAGGGCTGGCTCATTTTTGAGTCAGCCCTTTTTTTTTAAGCGGTAAAGTGAATAGCAAATTTTATAAGAGTAAACCATAAGCGTTGGTATTCTTCTTACGTGCGAAATTTGAGCCATGCCAATTATTGAAGAAAACTTGCTATCCCATCTACTAGCTAGAAGAGAATTATTTAAATATAAAATTGCATTACATTCAGTAAATTCAAACACCACGCACTTGTTTATAAACTTGGTATATTGTAGCTATGGCGGCAGCAGCACTTAATAAATAAAAAGATCATTTCACTAAATTACCAACCGCCCCATTTTTTTTGTGATACTTTGGGGTAGGCTTGTTATTTGTTGATAAATCAATACGAACATCTTTTTGATTTCCATAATTTATGACTGAATTAGAAATAGAGGTTGTTGATTTTTGTTGAGAAACTTCTTTTTTCATTTTCTTAAATTCAATTATTCCGTTGGCTGCTTAGTCAAATCCTAAATCTGTTAGTATTAATTGATATTCAATATCCCCTAACCATCTGCATAATCCAAGCTCTACAAGTTTCTGGGTTACAAAAAGATTAAGAGTAGGTGAGTAGTTAAAGCCTATCTGTGAATTTAAATGATATTAAATTTGGTCAACATTAAGTGA
>JBLIDJ010000133.1:0-5688 GCA_047634195.1 Flavobacteriales bacterium | reverse complement strand
GAGAGAAATTTCTTCTCCATTAAACAATATTATCATGAAATATTTTTAGCCAGAGGTGGCCAACGAGTGAAATTACTTTTCCTTGCGCTGGCATTATCCAGATCAAGTAATAGGAGTATCATCTCAGCCCTTACGAGCACCTCCAAAGTTTTAACAAATTTAATTAAAAAAGGCACGCATTTTACAACAGCTATTCTCCAAAATTGCAATCGCAAGGCTCAGAAAAATTTACTTCAACGTCGGTAGAAAGTAACGCTCGAATATTGCCTTGTTCGTTCTCATTCATTTGAATTGCTCTCATGTCTATTAGCATGAGTTTTTTTAATGTTTTAATTTCAATAGGGAAAGAGGCAATGTTGGTTTCCCAAACATCTAAAAACGCTAAGTTGCTCAGTTTTTTTATGCAACTAGGAAATTCATAGATGTCGTTACGAGACAATACAAGTGTATTAAGCATAGGGAAGTCGCAAATAACTGCAGGGAATTCTTCAAACTTATTTTTTGAAAGATACAGTCGTTCTATTTTGCTGAGATTGTTTAACCAAAACGGCAAACTTTTTAGCTTGTTACTGTTTAAGTTTAATTCTCGAAGGTTGACAAAGCTCTCAATAGATTCCGGCAATACCTTGTACTTATTGCGTTCTAAGTTGAGTCGAACAACATCGTCAGGGTTTTTTAATGCCGAATCTAGGTTGGTGTAAACACGAATGGTGTCTAGTCCAGATTGACTGTAAGCAGCAGTACCTATAAAAAGAAGTATGCTAAGTATGCTGTAGCATTTCCAGTGTTTGAATTTTGTCATGATGTAATTGTTGTTGTAAGGCTTCTAAGGTATCGAATTTTTGTTCATTTCGTATCCTATCAAAAAATGTTACGGTAATAGATTCGCCGTAGATGTTTTGTTGGAAATCCAAGATATGCACTTCTAGCTGTAGATGACTATTATTTTCGACGGTTGGATTGTGACCAATGTTCATCATACCATTGTATGTTTCGTTAGCCCAAGTTACTTTCACCGCATAAACGCCTACTGCTGGTATGAGTTTGTAATCATTGATAGGCATTATGTTGGCCGTTGGAAAGCCGATAGTGGCACCCAATTGTTTGCCTTTTTTTACAACTCCCCCTAATTGGTAATTGGAACTTAAAAATGAATTAGCCAAAGAAACATCTCCTGCCAATAAAGCATTTCTAACCTTGGTCGAAGAAACGTTTACCTCGTTCAACTCTTGTACAGGAATTTCAGCTACTTCAAATTCGTAAAGCAGTGCGTATTCTTTGAGTAAATCAAAATTGCCTTCTCTGTGGTTTCCGAAATGATGATCGTAACCCACCACCATTTTTTTTACGCCAATACTGTTGACCAAAATTTCTTTGACATAGGCTAATGCCGATAGTTTGGAAAATTCTTTTGTGAAAGGTTGAACAATCACATGTTCTATGCCTGCTGCTTTTAGCAAAGCTAATTTTTCGTCTAAGCTGTTCAATAGCTGAAGTCCATGGTCGTCAGGAAACAAGACCATACGAGGATGCGGAAAAAAAGTCAAGAGCACTGACTCGCCTTTGATTGCTTTGGCTTCCAAATTAAGCCTGTCGATAATGACTCTGTGGCCTAAATGCACGCCATCAAATGTACCCGTGGTCATTACGGGGTTGATGACCTTAGCGGCTGTAAATTCTGTTAGGTTGTGATAGACTTTCAATCGTTCTACTTTTTTATGACTTTGCAAAGCTGCAAAGTTGCAAACTCTGAGCATATATTTAGTCAAGTTGCAAACTATTTTAATAAGTAGCCATAAAAAATAAAAAATTCGTTGTCTGATAAATGTAATTGACCTACTTTTGCACCAAATTTTGGGAACAAAGTATTTAATCATTCTGATATGTCAAACATTGGTAAAATCGCACAGGTAATTGGTCCTGTAGTTGATGTTCGCTTTGAAAACGCTGACAAACTTCCAAACATCCTTGATGCTTTGGTCATTACAAAAGAAAACGGTCAAAAGGTAATCCTTGAGGCTCAACAACACGTAGGTGAAGACACCGTAAGAGCCATTTCTATGGACTCTACTGAAGGTCTTCAAAGAGGGTTGTCTGTTGAAGCAACAGGATCTCCTATAAAAATGCCTACTGGCGAAGCAGTTCGTGGTAGACTTTTTAATGTAGTTGGTGATGCTATTGATGGTATCGGAAACTTAGATAAAGAAAACGGTGCGTCAATTCACCGTGAAGCTCCTAAGTTCGAAGATTTATCGACTGCAACCGAAGTACTTTTTACAGGTATTAAAGTAATTGATCTTATTGAGCCTTATGCTAAAGGTGGTAAGATTGGTTTATTTGGTGGTGCTGGTGTAGGTAAAACAGTATTAATTCAAGAGTTAATTAACAACATTGCAAAAGGATACGAAGGTTATTCTGTATTTGCTGGTGTTGGTGAGCGTACTCGTGAAGGAAACGATTTACTTCGTGAGATGATTGAGTCTGGCATTGTATGCTATGGCGATGCATTTACCGAGTCTATGGAAAAAGGCGGATGGGATCTTTCTAAAGTGGATAAAGAAGCTTTGAAAGAATCTAAAGCTACTTTCGTTTTTGGACAAATGAATGAGCCTCCTGGAGCACGTGCTCGTGTTGCCCTTTCTGGTCTTACTCTTGCTGAGTACTTCCGTGATGGTGGTGGTGACGATGCTGCTGATGGTGGTGGAAAAGATATTCTTTTCTTTATCGATAATATTTTCCGTTTTACACAAGCGGGTTCTGAGGTTTCTGCATTGTTAGGCCGTATGCCTTCTGCAGTAGGTTACCAACCAACTTTGGCAACTGAAATGGGTGCCATGCAAGAGCGTATTACATCTACTAAAACGGGGTCTATTACTTCGGTTCAAGCGGTGTATGTTCCTGCAGATGATTTAACGGATCCTGCTCCGGCAACTACGTTTGCTCACTTGGATGCTACTACAGTACTTTCTCGTAAAATTGCTGAGTTAGGTATTTATCCAGCGGTTGATCCATTGGATTCTACTTCTCGTATTCTTACGGAAGACATCGTAGGTAAGGAACACTACAAATGTGCTCAAGATGTAAAAGAGATTTTACAACGATACAAAGAGCTTCAAGATATTATTGCCATTCTTGGAATGGATGAGCTTTCTGAAGAAGACAAGCAAGCGGTTCACCGTGCGCGTCGTGTTCAACGTTTCTTATCTCAACCTTTCCACGTAGCTGAGCAGTTTACTGGTCTTAAAGGTTGTTTAGTTCCTATCGAGGATACAATCAAAGGATTCAACATGATTATGGATGGTAAAGTGGATGAATATCCAGAAGCAGCATTCAACTTAGTTGGTTCTATTGAAGAAGCTATTGAAAAAGGTAAGAAAATGTTAGAAGAAGTTTAATTACTGATTCTAATATTAACACAACAAACACTTTACTATGAAAGTAGAAATTATAACTCCAGACGCTAATATTTTTGCCGGTGAAGCAACTGCTTTGCAAGTGCCAGGTACCGACGGATTGTTAGGCATCTTAAACGGTCACGCTCCATTGGTGAGTACACTTGCCAAAGGAAAAGTAAAAGTGACTGCTGAAAATGGTGAAGACAAATTTTTTGACATCAACGGAGGAGTAGTAGAAGTATTGAACAATAAAGTAATGATACTTGCTGAATAATAATTGGTAAGCAATGATTCTTGAAAAAGTCGCTTTCTTAATTGAAAGCGGCTTTTTTTTTGGTTAAATGATCTCTCCATTCCACTACGCTGCAGTCGAGATGACTACTTGCTAGGGTAAGTGATTATGCAAACATAGAGGGCACATATTAGCTTCTGTAATAAATGAGGTGCAACAACAACACACCACACAAACAAGGATGAATAGCAAACCTCGGTTCTTTACGTCATTTCGACTGGAGTGAGGTACGAACGCAATTGAGAAATCTAAGTTCCTAGTTGTAGCAGTGATTAAGAACATGCATTCCTGTTCTCCAATACGTTACGACAGGAATGACCAAGACAAATTTTTCGACATCAACGGAGGTGGGGTGAAAATATTGAATAATACGGTAATGATTCTTGCTGAGTAAGATTAGCAAGTATTGATTCTTGAAAAGCTGCTTTCTGAAAAGGAAGCGGCTTTTTTATACTTACAATTTTAGTTTTTGATGAATTTTGCGGTGAGACCATCTATGTTTAGAAAATAAACACCATCTGGCAATTCTTCAACATTGATTTCTAATCCTTCGTTAAGAACCCCATCATTCACAATCTTTCCAACAATATCGTAGATGCGATATGGTTCATGATTGAAATTGTTTATCTGAATATATTGTGAAACTGGATTAGGATACACCAACAAACTCTTAGTCAATTGTTGTTCGTTTATTTGCGTGTTTAGTTGTATACGAGATACTTGACCATCGCCATCGCCACCGCTTGTAAAATAGATATAACCACTATTATGATGCAAGCCACGAATATCTGCAAATTCTTTGTAGTAGAACACTTCTGGATCAAAAATTGAATCTAATAAATTAGCGTGCATAATATTCTTCTCTTCACTATAATACAACATACCATTTTCATCAATAGTTATTCCTTCAGGATATTGGAGGTTGCTAATTAATGTTTGCTTATGTAAACTGTCTGAGTTTAGATTAATTTTATAGATACTCCCCAAACTATTTACACCTCCACGTGACATGACATAGATTTCCTCATTGTAGAACGCTAAATAAGATGCATCTACCAAGTTCTCATACACCCGTGTTGTGTCGAATGTACTGGTAGTTAAATCTAACTTAAACAAGTTGTTTTCATGAGCATAGTACATAAATCCTCCTGCAATTACTGGAGCAGTCATAAATCCAGTAGCGAGTACCTGGTGCGAGCCGAATTGCTCATTCGATAAATCAATTTTATAGATACCCCCAGCAAAGTTATATAAAAAGTCCCCTTTGGTTGTCATTCCTCTCGAAAACTGTTCCACAACAAACTCATCACCTTTACTAAGGTCGGATAAATCTACACGTGATATTTGTCCATTATCATCTTCATCAAAATACACGTAACTACCACCCACTGTTACATTAAAAGGTAAGGCCAGGTTACTAATTAGTACTTCTTCTTGTGCAGTTGCCATTCCCAGTTGGAATAAACAAGCAAAGAACAATAAAGTATATTTCATTTTTCTCATGATCTTCTTTTTAACATTAGATTGACAAGTGTCGTTTGGAGAACGATAAGTAGTCTTTTAGGTTGCTAAAATTAGTGTGATTTATTTATATTAATGAGACCTTGTTGAACTATGATTTTAATTGTACCTGAAAAAAGGTATGAGAATAGGGCATAACTTAATACGTAGTGATAACCAACGAAATGTTTTTGTTAATACCGTTTTGATTCTTGTTGCGTAAAATAGGTAAACCAAGAGTCTTGAATTGCATTTTCTGCAAAGAAAGTGGCTTTTTTGTGTTGATAAAATGATCTCTCCATTCCACTGCGCTGCAGTTGAGATGACTACTTGCTAGGGTAAGTGATTGTGTAAGCATAGAGGGCATTTATTTGCTTCGATCATAAATGAGGTGCTGTTTCAACACACCACACAAACAAGGATGAATAGCAAACCTTGGTTCTTTACGTCATTTCGACTGGAGTAAAGCGTAGCAAACGAAATGGATAAATCTACTATTAA
>JBLIDJ010000132.1:0-5699 GCA_047634195.1 Flavobacteriales bacterium | reverse complement strand
CTATATGGGGAGAGATTGCTTGCTATAAGTATTTCACTTCAGCTGATATTGCTGAGGTATTCTCGATTTCTGGTGAGTTTATTAAAATTTCCAATGAGTCAAATCCAGATGCAGCAACGGCATGTTGGAAGGGGCAGGAAGGGCAGGATCAAAAAGAATACGAAATAAGCTGACAGAAATTATAAAGACACCCATCGTAATAAATCGCAAAACTATTTTTTTGGCTGCTCGTTATCATGGGTGTCTTGTTAATTGCTCCCGAAAACTATTTTTTGGGGCTGCTCGCTATCATGGGTGTCTTGTTAATTTTTATTAAGTTCCCGCCAGTTCCATCACAAATATATAAAAAGGCTTATCGCAAGATTAGCTTTTTTTGTTTTGCGCGTTGATAGTTAAACAAGCATCAATAGCTAAAAAAATGACATACCTATTTTTAATTTGACTACGACCCTTTTTATTAGTAAGTGTAATCAACTGATCTGATCAGCGAGCACCATGAAAGTTCATTTTTATTTCTTTAACTCATTGTTTTTTATGTGTTATTCGTGAGGATACGTCAGACCCTTATCCCAATTTTACCAGTTTTAAAATTAAGTTGACCCTGCCCCCAGTTTTAAGATTATAAATACTGGATTAGGGTTATTATCCTGGTATGATACGGCACCAAATTACTGTTGCTATTATGAATGACAAAACCAATAAAAATAATTGATCTCTTTGCTGGGCCCGGTGGACTTGGTGAAGGATTTTCTGCTTATAAAGAAAATGCTTCTAACCCTTTCAAAATAGCTATCTCTATTGAAAAAGAAGCAAGTGCACATCGAACTTTAACTCTTCGCGCTTTTTATCGACAGTTTGTTGAAGATACACCCGAAGAGTATTATCAATTTCTTCGAGGTGAGTTAGGTAAAACCCCTGAAGAGCAACTCTACAAAATAGAACGTTTTACAAAACAAGTTAGCGCCGCGCAAAATGAAGCCAGATGTTTAACCCTCGGTGAAGACAACGATAAAATTGATATCGCTATCGCAGACTCCATCGGCGCTGATGAGTGCATGCTTATTGGTGGACCGCCCTGTCAGGCATATTCACTAGTTGGCCGTGCCAGAAACCTTGGAATAAAAGATTACAAAGCAGAAGATGACTCAAGAAATTTTTTGTATTTAGAGTACTTGAAGGTAATTGCCAAGTATCAACCTCTGGTATTTGTAATGGAAAACGTCAAAGGCCTTCTATCTGCAAAAATTAATGGAGAGTCTATTTTTGATAACATGCGAAAAGATCTTCATAATCCCTGTAAAGCTACAAATACTGAGGTTCAAAAAGGAAGAACTCGCCACAACTATCGGATTGTATCCCTCGTGTGTCCATCTCCAGAAAACGGTGTAAAAGCAGGTCATGATGAAATTACGGCGGCAAAAAATTATATAATCAAAACTGAGGATTTTGGTATTCCTCAGCGAAGACACAGAGTTATTTTACTTGGTTTGCGAGAAGACATTGCCGATAAGTGGGACAACAGCCTCATTCTATCGCCCTCAGCTAGTCAAACTTCAACTCAAGACGTTCTAAACGATTTACCAAGGTTAAGAAGTGGACTATCTAAAGGAATAAACAGCGATGAACGCTGGTTAGATACGCTCAAAAATTCAAAAGCAATACTCTCAAAAATACTGAAAGATTCAGAACTTGAATCAATAGCCCAGAAAATACAAACGACCATTGATAAATTAGATGTGCCCGAACAAAAACAAGGTAATAACTTTGGCGTTAAGAAAACCAAGATTTTATCGATTGGAAATAATACCGCTTTGGAGAATTGGTACAAAGATACGAAGCTGGATAACTATGTGATCAATCACGAAACACGCGGACATATCGAAAAGGATCTCTACAGATATATGTATTGCAGTACTTGGGCAATAGTAGCCAAAAAGAATAAATGGGATAATCCATTTCCAAAATCCAAGGATTATCCAGACTTACTAAAACCTAACCATGAAAACTTTAACAGCGGGAAATTTGCAGATCGTTTCAGAGTACAGCTAGCTCACACCCCAGCGACCACAGTAACAAGCCATATATCCAAAGATGGTCATTACTACATCCATTACGACCCAAGTCAGTGCAGAAGCTTTACAGTTAGAGAAGCGGCCCGCATTCAAACCTTCCCCGACAATTACTTCTTTGTTGGTAACAGGACTCAACAATATGTCCAAGTTGGGAATGCAGTGCCGCCGTTACTTGCTCGACAAATTGCTAAAATAGTTGCTAAGATCTTGGTTCATTAGCCAAGTTTTGACATTTTTGAAGCTGAACTTGCGACTTTAGTAGCCCCCGCTTCTGATTCACCAGCGTCAATTATATCCTTTAACAGGGTTGAGAACTGTTTAGGTGCAGAATCCATTTCAATCCCAATATATGTTCCTGCAAAACTAGATGTGTCTATTTTCTGGTTGTTTTTAGTTATTGTCATCCTTCGAGTGTTACTGCCAATAGAGAACTTACCAAAAGATGCTACAACTTCAGAAAGAACATATAATCCATATCCTGAATTATCGTATTGATTTAAGTCTGTCGAAATATGACTAGTGGACGACACGCCAGGTTTAATAGCCATTTTGATAGCTTGGTTATCGTCTTTTACGCGAAATGATTTACTGAGACTTTTTTGAATTCCGATCCCTTCATCTAAAATTCCGATCTCAACCCGACCATTTCCCCACCGCTGTCCGCAAATGAAGCAATTTTCAGCATTGGAATGTTCAAAAACATTCCTTACGATTTCTCTTAGGGTATATATAAAAAAGCGATGTTCTTCAGTATCGTGGAATGTACCAGCTAGAACGTTTGCTAGCCCTCGCACAGAGGAAATTATTTCTTCATACCAGTCTTGTAGATTTACAAATAGAGGCTTTTTGATCTCGATAATTGGAATATATGTGCTGCTCCCATGAGCCTCCCCCATTTTTTTTCCTTCAGAATTTGACGCATTAATGTAATCAAAAAAGCCCATATGTGACATATATTTTAGGGAATCGTTTTTGTCATCTCTGCCTAGCATGGTTTTTAAGGCGTGCTCGCGACGGAACTTCTGCCATCGTCGAATATTGGATCCTATTAAAAGCATAGATGTAGGAGTAATAAATTCGATCCCCCTCAGATCAACTGCCACAACAGGGTCTTTGATGCATTGCTCTAGCGCATCAATAAATATCTGCGTTGTGTTCAGATCAACTTTTTTCGGGGCTACAACTTTGTGCATGATTCGTTACTCGTTCAATCCGTCAAAGAAACCCCTCAACGGAGAAATATCGCCATTAACTGCAACTCTATCTAAAAAGGTATTGAATAGCTCACAGGATGTCTCTGGCAGCAACAAACAGTTATGGCATGCGGCTAAATTCAACCCATTTGGACCTTGTCCACCATTGTCCCCACTTTCGAAGCAGATTGGATCAGAGCTACACCATTGTGCATCCAAAACAGCTTTTTTAATGATTTGTTCGAGCTTTCCTGATTTTCCTATTCTAACCAAGCCCCCTAAAGAACCTTCGGTGTCGCCAGATGCAGTATAAATCAACACGCCATACATTTTTTTATCGTCTTTATCAGATACGTATAAACGTTCACGTAAAGCGGCAGAACTATAACCACTCTCATAAACCAAACGGTTCATAAGAAGATGTGAAAAGCTATGTACTAGCATTAAGGCTGGCGTCAGAGTTTCAATGTTGTCTAGATATGTATTTTGCTCTTTGTTCCTAACTAAATTAGCAAACGAAGATGAGGCTCCATATTCTTTAGACCACTCTTCAATCTTTTTGTCATCAAACTCGATATAAATACCTTCACCATGACTCTGTGCAGCTGGTAACCATTCAGATATATTTCTTTCGTCCTTCCAAAGCATCTTTTTATAATCATCAACTGATTTGCTGGTACTTGGCGTTAAGCGGTCAAACCCATACATTGCTTGGGTGACCGTTAATTTATCTACCAGAGCAATATACTTAAAGTAATCGCTGATCCAATCATTGTAGATATTTAAATCTTGAGGCTTTACAGACAGTGTTCTTTCAGACACATTTTTCAAAAAGAACTTTCTTTCCTGAAATCGATATTCGTCTTCACTTTGCGCGTTATCATCATCGTTCTGCTCTAGACTTTTCAGATATTGTCTAATCTTGTTTTCAGTATACTGACCGTTGAATATCATGCTCAATAAGTCAACTTTATAATTCAAATCATCGTTGCCATTGACTTTTGCTTTTTGTAAATCGGTTAACTCTGCAAAGGAATCTGCAATATCTTCTAGGGAGGCCTGAGAATCAAGAGGCAAGTAGATCGAAGAGTCAGTTTTTGAAAAATAGACATTAGTAGATTGCCTTAAAGCAGCTACCATGGCCTTATTACAGCTGTTCTCTTTCTTTTCTGCAATCCATGGTGAATTACTCTTACATGATATGCCAGCGTTTGATAGTGTAGAGACCAGATGACCCGTTTCTGGGTCATTTTCGCTCTGAAATATTCCTCTTAGGGAAACCCCACGCGTATTACAAACTGTGCATTTGACCTTGATATCTGCAACAGAGGAACTGCCCGTCCCAGCCAATTTGAGTTTGCATTTTCCTTCTATACACTCCCCCCCTGTTTGGCTATTAAGCCAAGCAAACCATGGAAAATCATCGAGATGCCCGTCTGGACATGTCGTCACAAACCTAGATTGATATGCAGGTGCACCACATTCGCACTTTTTAGGCTTGTCATCGTTTTCCTCTTTCAGGCCACGCAGCAGCATTTGACAACTTAAATTACTACAAACATGCCATAAAGGAAATTTTTTTGCCGGTATCGGTACTCTCTTTACTATACCATCTTCTACGATTTTGAAGTCAGGAGGGAGGCGAAACGACTTTACACCGAGCTTCTTCTGTAACCTTTCATCAACACGTTCAAATTTTTGAATACTACTTTTGTCCAGCATCGGTGGAATACTTTCCGCCTCAAACCAATGATCTAAGCCGCAAGTAATCATCGCAACTCCATCTTTATTAGTCTGCATGGCACCTACACCAAAAGTATGTATTAATTGTCCCTTTCTAGTTTTTACTTTACTGTCATTTCTCATAAGCCTAAAAACTCCTCCCAAACATCATCGTCCTCAGGTATTTCATATGCTCTGGGACTTATCCATACGACCGATTCACCATCAACGTTCCTCATACTGGTTGGGCATTCAACTTGGTGCGTTTTTCGCCCTGAAGAACCCAAAGGGCATATGTAGTCTGTTTCATGTGGCTCTGTTTCAGGTTTCAAATGCCCCCACGTTTCTGATGTCTGCCCTCGCAAAGTCCAACTTTTTATAAAACGATTATGGAAATAAGATTTAATATCCTGAAGTTCGTCTTTCTGCATCGAACAAAAACGAATATCTATCAATCTATCTAGCCAGTCCTCAAAGTGCTTTTTAGGAACATCTTTTGGCTTCGTGGTTAGTGGTAAAAACTGTCTAGCATGAGCAACCATTAATGCAGCAAAACCTCTTTCAATAGCTGGTCTTGAATAGGGTGTTACTGAAGAAGGCTCAACTTGCGCATAAAGGCGTTGATGATAAGACCTAAAGTCTTCATAGTGAGATTTGTCACGTGGTTTACCATTATTATAAATAATAGCAACCAATCCTGGACGCTCTGAAG
>JBLIDJ010000131.1:0-5707 GCA_047634195.1 Flavobacteriales bacterium | reverse complement strand
AATGACAAACCAACTGGAGCAGTGGTAGGTCAGCAACCATTTGGAGGTGCAAGAGCTTCGGGAACAAATGACAAAGCTGGCTCTGCACAAAACTTATTACGTTGGACGTCTGCACGTTTAATTAAAGAAACTTTTGTTACACCAACAAATTATAAATATCCTTTTTTAGGATAAAACCAAAACACTTTTTTATAAAAACCGCATCAAATTTGATGCGGTTTTTATATTTTAATTTTAAAAGTTTCTCAAGCATTCTTAGTGATAAACACTTTATCTTTTGCTACTACTCTTTTTAAAACAAACACTTTTTTCTAAATCACTAATAAATAGGCCTTTTAAACCTTATTGATAATCTCATAGTTTTAGGAATAGAACTTAGAAGACAAATGGAATACATTAAAAGAGTTAAGAAATTTTGAAGGTATTGTCCTTCAAATTATCTAAGAGCAAACAACAAGCTACTATTAAATTTTTCTTAACGACGATGATTTATATGCTAGAATCAAAGTAAATAGAACTAATCGTAATTTTTAATTACTTCACTTTATAAATATTATAGTGGTAAAGGATGTGATCATATTACCTTCCTTTTTGACCTATTTTTGTATTTGTTTCTGGACAAGTCCCTATGGAATCAAAATGTTACTTTCTTTCAGTAACTATGAAGTAAAAGGTTTGTACTTTCCTGAAATAGCTTGACTAAAAACTCATCACTTAATGATAGTCTCTTATGAAAACACAAAAAGAAGACTGGCGAAAAAAGAACTACGAAAAAACAACTTTAGAAGTCAAGTTATTCGTTGTTGACCAAATTCAAAATGGTCAGATCTCTACGAATTATACCTCAAAAAAACACGGGCATGCGTACATTAGATGAAATTAAAAAGCTGAAGAAACATCTTGAAGAATTGAAGTTTGCAAAGGACTTTCAACAAGACACTATTGTAGACGTAAAACCCATTACTAGCGTCTATTTGTCAAAAAAGTAGATGCCCAAAACAATAGCAAAAGAGATAGAAATAAAGAAGAAAAAAAATTGGAACCCCTAAGTCTTCTATAAAAGACTTGATACACCAAGTTCACAAAAAAAAAGAATCCCTCTCAAATTGGTGAATAAATAACAAAAATAGTGTGATGAAATACATGGATGCAAGTTGCTTAAAATTCTAAATTGATTCTTTTCCAATGCTTACAGCAAATTAATTTTATAATGTCGTGTAAATAAATAGAATTATTTTTTAATTGGTTAAAATTAAAAACAAGTAGCATAGCCATCTTTATGCTATTTTTTTCATAAAAAATAAGTGAAAAAGAAACAATTTATTGCCACGGTATATGGTTAAGTTGGTATTATATCAAAACCAAGCCCACTCCTATTTTCTCGAGTAAATATGGGTTGTGTTCAATCACTAGGATATCATTGTTTATGCTCAGTTCTTCTAAGATATCATAAAGTAAATCAATATCAGCATAATGCAATCCCGTGCTGGGTTCATCTAAAACAAAAAGTTCGTTTTTTGGCCTATTTTGTAGCCAATTCAAGAGCAATAAGCGTTGCTTTTCACCAGAAGAAAGCGATTGCACCGTTTGGTCTAAACTCAAATGTGCCAAACCAATTTCTTCTAAGTTTTTAATCAATTCGAAACAGTTTGTAGCAACTTTAAAACCTGTAAGCCAAACTTTTAATTCCATAATATTCATGGCTAAAACTTCGGCAATATTTTTCTTTTTCACTTCGTATGCTAGTATCTGTTTTTGATACCGCTGCCCATTGCAGTCTTCGCAAGTTTCAATGGCATTGGCGGTAATATCCAAACTAGTTTCAACAAAACCCCTACCGTTGCAATTCAAGCATTGACTATTTTTAGTTTTATAAGAGAAGTCTTTCGAGTTAAAATCGTTTTCAATAGCAAATATTTTACTAATGTCTTTTAGTACATCTAAATAAGACACCAGTAAAGTGTTGGCGTATGTCCTTAACTTTTTGGGTTCAAAATAATGTGCTCCTGAGTAGGTTTTGGGCAAGTCGAGTCCAACACAATTTATAGGGCTATTTGTTTGAATACTCGGAATCAAGATGTCTTTCGCCAAAGTAGTTTTCCCAATGCCTGATTTTCCCGTTAGTGCCGTTATACCCCCAATAGGCAAAGCCAATTTATCTTTCTTTAATGTATGTTTGGCAAGCTTCCGTATATGGATATGAGTACTTCCTTCTTTCAGTTGCAACTTTTTGCTAGGAGCCTTCAAAAAAGGATGGCAATCAGCTTGTTTCAATAAACCTTCTGTACTGCCTTGATACGTTATATAACCGCCTAATTTACCTGCTTTGGGACCGATCTGCACAATATGATCCGCTGCATGAATAATCGATTTATCATGTTCAATCACAATCACCGTATTTCCTTTGTCTGTGAGCTCTTTCAGGATGCCAATCAAATCAGGAATATTCTCTTTAGACAAACCTGCTGAAGGTTCATCCAACAAGTAGGTAATACCTTTTAACGGACTATTCAATTGCTTTATTAAAGCAACACGTTGATTTTCTCCTCCAGAAAGCGTGGTTGATTTTCGATTGAGTTGCAAATGATCAATATGCAATTCCTTTGCTCTGTGAATGGTATTGTGCAAGTGTGGAGCAATTTTAGAAAGGAGTTTTCTATCAATACCTTTGGTGAAACTACTATTTTCAGCAAGCCACGCAAGTAAGTCTTTAAAATCCATTGATTTGACAGCTTGTATAGATTTTCCTGCAATCAAGAACCCCAATCGTTCTGGTTTCAGGCCACTACCCTCACAAGGGCTGCATTCCTGATGCGTAAAAAGTGCGGTAAGATGACTGATATTTTTATTTTTTCGGGTCTTAAAATAATCCTCTTGAAGATATTGGAAAAGGCCTTCCCATGGCATATTTAAAGCCTGTGTGCCCGCACGGGTTTTTGTCTGATACAACCAATCAGTTTCCCAAAACTTAGCTCCTGTACCCTGCAACAGAATTTCTTTTTGTTTTGAAGTGAGTTCCTTAAAGGGTGTTTCCAAACTAAATCCGTTTTCAAGTCCTACGCGCTTTAAAATAGCCATATGTTTCCCTGCAGGATCACCATAATAGCCAATTACTTTGTTATGAGTAAATAAACCACTAGAAATACTTTTATTTGGATCTACTATTAGCTTGTTAAGATCAGGAAGTACCTCTTGTCCAAAACCTTCACATACTGCACATTTTCCTAACGCGTGATTATTTGAAAAATGACTGGCTGACAATTCTTCACCTTCATATTGCGCCTTGCGGGAAAAGGCAAAACGCAACATTTTATCAATCCCCATTTGTTTGGCAATATCTGAACGTTGCGAATCATTTTTTTGTTTACGTGTGATGCAAATGCTAGGCGTAAGCCCTTCGATGTAATCAACTTCAAACTGAAAATTAACACCAACTCTCGACTGCTGATACGCAGAAAACTGTTTGGTCATTTCTTGCAAACCATAGCCATGCAAAGTGTCAATTACCAAAGAAGATTTACCGGAACCGGATACTCCGGTAACCACAGATAATTGCTGCTTAGGGAAGTCTAAATCTAAGTCTTTGAGCCTATGTGTTCGAGCGCCACGAATAGAAATGACCTCCCTTTGCTGAGGCGCTTCTTCGCTTATACCAATCGACTGAATCTCTTGCGCATTATCTACCCAAATATCACATGCCGACTGAAAAAGCGGGTGATTTTCAAAACAAAGTATGCCTGCAGTCTCGAGCTTTAGATGGTTAAGGGCACTTAACAACTGCCCTACATTTTGTTGATGCAATCCAATGCTAGGCTCCTCTAAAACCAAAAGAGTTTGTTTGGATTTCTTGGCGAAGTGCTTAGTGAGCTTAATACGTTGCGCCTCTCCACCAGATAAAGTATTAGACGGTTGCCCAAGCTTGATGTATCCCAAACCCAATTGCATCATTAAATATAGAATTTCGGTAATCTTTTTTTCCCCAGAAAAGAAGTCATACGCTTTTTCAATACTGAGGTTATAAATAGTAGCAATATTTTTATTCTTATAATGAACGCGCAGCACATCAGCCTTAAAACGCTTACCATTACACGAAGGGCAAATCTGATTGATGTTGCCCATTACACTCATAGACAGTGTGATTACGCCTGCTCCTTCACAAGCATCACATCGGCCATTTTTATTGTTAAATGAAAAAGCACTTTTACCGAGGTTTAAAGAAGTAGCTTCAATTGTTTTCGCTAACAAATCACGAATTTTATCAGCTAATCCTGCATACGTAGCTGGATTGCTGCGCGGAGTTTTACCAATCGGCTGATCGGTGACGCTAACAAGGTTTAAGTGTTCTTGTTCACAATATCTTGCAATGCGTTCTAGCAACTCTGGAGTTTTCTGACTGACAACCGAAAGCTGTTTAACCTGAGGAATAAAGCCATTAACCAATCCTTTTTTAAGTTTCATTTTAGATTCAAAAGTCACTTGGACATTCGCCGTTTTAATGGCTGATAAAGTAGGAGTATATAAGTTTTTAGCATTTAAAAAGTCGGGAATGGAACCATTAAAAACAACTTCCCCTCCATGAACTCCTGCTGCTGGTCCTAATTCTACAATCCAATCTGATGCTTGTATAAAATCCAAATCGTGCTCCACCACGATTACGGTATTACCTCGCTTGATCAATCGATCTAAAATATGAAGTAAATAGCTTTGATAATTAGCCGACAGACCAATGGATGGCTCGTCAAACACGTATAAAATACCTTGTAGATTGCTATTAACTTGACTGATGAGCTTGATGCGTTGTCCATCTCCAGAAGAAATAGCCGTACTTGGGGTACTCAGCTGATAATGTCCCATGCCCAATCGAATCAAATCTAATAATTGAATGGAAATTTTAGCAATCAATAACTTTTCTCCAACATTTAAGTCTAGTTGATTCAGCTGCTTATATAAATCGTTTAAAGACAGCTCCATCCAAGCTTGGAAATTCAAACCTTTCCATTGGTAGGTTAGCTGCTGCTTTTTGATGCGCCCACCATTGCAACTTGGGCAAACCTTGGAGCTAGAAAATTTTAGAATGTTAGGATTTCTGTCCCGTCTTAAAATGTCTTGCATGATGGGAAGCATGCCTTTATAATAACCTTCTTCACGAGGTTTGGCTTTAATTCCTTGCCATCTTAATCGAGATTCTAAACCATGTTTCCCGTAAAAGACTTTGAGAAGATTGCTTCCGTTTAAAACAACCTCTTTTTGTTCGGCTGAAAGCTCTCTCCATGGAATATCCACAGTAAAGCCGTGGGCTTTACAGACTTTGTTTAATTCCTCGACAGTAACTTGTGAGTAGACAATGTAACCATTAGGTAAGGTAGTAGTAATAGCACCTTCTCTCAACGTTTTTTGTGGATCACCTACCAGTTTATTTAAATCAATATATTCCGCTTCTCCAATCCCACGACATACCTCACAAGCGCCTTTCGGATGGTTGAAAGAAAATAACGACTTGCTCATGGTTTCATCTGCAGAATAGCGGGCAAATATAATTCTAAATACTGCCGCTAGCTCAGAAAGCGTACCAAAAGTAGCGTTGATAGACTGAAAGCGTTTCGTTTGCTCGACCTTAATTACAGGTGGCAAATCTTGAATATCATCAACCTCAGCCGTCGGAATCATTTGCCCATTTTGTTGATTGTAGGCTGGCAAACTTTCTAGA
>JBLIDJ010000130.1:0-5785 GCA_047634195.1 Flavobacteriales bacterium | reverse complement strand
GGAATATTGAAGCAATTGAAAAACAGGTAGATTTTATTCAAACCGACAAAGTAAAACACCTTTTAAAAATGTTGAAATAACAATGCTAATGTTGATTTATGATTGCAGATTTTTGAATTAAACAGCAATCCTAAATCAAAAATATTTAATATAGATCACCAATTTTAAATAACCCTTACAAATTCGTAAATTCGAGTTTTAAATAATTTAGCCTTTAAACCTGCTCCACTAGTCTCCTTAATATGAAAACTAAAATATTTATTCTCTCATTATTTTTATCGATGCCTTTTTGCATTCTTTCACAAGAAAATAATGCTATTTTATGTTCAGATGGAATAGATAACGATGGTGATGGATTAATCGACTGCGAAGATAGTGAGTGCAATAGTCTTTCAAACAATGGGTGTGCAATCTGTTCAGACGGACTGAGTTTTGCAGATGTTTTAATAGAATATGTTTCAGGCTGTACACTTGAAGACACCGACCCTAATGGTGCTGTTGGAATAAATGATTGGCTTGGAGCCCCAAATGATGCACCGGAATTCGTTTTTCTTGGGGGTGGAGGAATTATAAAACTTGGCTTTACCAATAATTTATTAACCAATTCTGGTAGTTCTGATGAAGATTTATGGGTTTTTGAAGTTGGTCCAGCAGTTGAAGCAAGTTTTATTGCATTAAAACCCGCGAATTCATTTACCGAAACTCAGCTCCAACTTTTTACCATAGATGCAAATGCTGATGGTTATTATGAAATGGGAGGTATTGGTGGCGCAACTGCAGGGCTTGATATTGATCAAATCTTACCAGGATATAATCAAGGGCAATTAGTTTTTGATGCAGTAGAAATTAAGGATGCAAACAATGGGAATTGCTCAGGTGGCACCCCTGGAGCGGACATTGATGCAGTATGTGCATTATCATCCATCGTTGTTGATTGTGCAGGAACAGTTAATGGTAGGGCAGAAATTGATGATTGTGGAGAATGTCTAGAGCCTAATGACCCCAGTTTTAATCAATCTTGCATTGACTGTGCAGGAATTCCTAATGGCACCTCAGAAATTGATGATTGTGGGGAATGCAGAGAACCAATAGATCCGGGATTTGATAATTCTTGCAAAGATTGTTTGGGTGTGATAGACGGTATCGCTGAAATTGATGAATGCGGTGAATGTCTACAGCCTAATGACCCCGACTTTAATAAAACGTGTGTTATTTCTATTCCTGATGCGTTTACACCAAATAATGATGGAATTAATGATGTTTTTAATATTAGTATAAGCCCTAGAAGTACGGCAAAAGTCACCATTTACACTATCTACAATAGGTGGGGTCAAAAAATATACCAGCGAAACGACTTTAAATTTAGTGAAACTTCTAATTGGTGGAATGGCGAAGTAAAAGGGAAAGGAATGCTTCCGGGAGTGTTTTTGTATAAAATTGAAGTACAATTCGCAAACGGAAAAATTAGTAGTTATAATGGGATTGTTTCGAGTATGAAGTAAGTGATGATTGCAGATTTTTGAATTAAACAGCAATCCTAAATCAAAAACCTTAAATAACCAACAAACTCTCCTTCTTAACCCAACCCTTTTTACCGTCAGCGAGTTTAATTTCTACCCACAAACCTAGTTTATCTACTATCTTAACCTTTAAGCCTGCATGTAGCACAAATAAGTTCGTGGCTTCTTTAGAAGGGGCGCTTAGCACATACACATTGGGTGGAGAGAGAATGGCTTCTTTTTGATTCAAGCTCCTGTCGTGCAACCGTAGACCCATAAACAAGGTAAATACCATGAGTATTGCCAATACGCTGGCAATGGGAGTAATCCCTTTAAGGTTAAATGCCTTAAACATGCCCTCAATCAATGCCAATACCAATAGAAAAAGTAGGGTGATGCTTATAAATAACCAAAGCTTCACATTCCATAGTTTATTGAGCTGATTAAATTTTTCAACCAACAAAAAGGTTGGAATAGCATTAATTTTATCTACCACACCCAGATTTGCCTTTTCTAAGTTAAAACGAACATCTTCATTTTCTCCGCCCAGTTTTAACGCCTTTTCGTAATACAAAATGCTTTGAGGTAGGACGTTTAAACGGTAGTAGGTATTGCCCAAATTATAATACAACTCCGCACTTTCTTTTCCTGCATCCATTACAAACAAGTACTTAGTTAAGCTTTGCTGGTACTTTTCTTGCTGGTACAGCTCATTCGCAGCTTCAAAGCTGTCCACCTCATTTTGAGAATTTGCTGAAAAACACGCACAAAATACTAGGGTTATAAGTAGTAGTCTTTTCATTTTATGCTTTTAAATTTTCTCCCAACTCAACTATTAATTTAACAGCATTGTCGTAATCAACATTCATATTTTCATTGTTGTATGATGGGGCATAACGAGCGTGGTCACAATGTTTAACTGTTTCGGTGAATGACTCAATTACGTCATTAGGCAAGTTGTTTTTACTTAATGTGGTTTGAAGACTTTCAATGGAAGTGTTATTTGGTTCCAAGCCTGTTTTATCACAAATAAAGCCAATTAAAGCTTGCTGTATCTCCACGTAAAACTTACTTTGATTTGAATCATCCAATTCCTTTTTAGCCAAAATCAATCGTTTTTTAGCTTTAGCAGTAGCCTTCTTTTGACGTTGACCTTTAACATCTCCCAATTGCTCTTTCATCTTCTTTCTATAGCCTAAAGCAAGAAAAAACAGTAAAACTGGGGCGGCAAATCCTCCGTAAAAACCAGTACTGCCAACAAATTGCTCATTACTTTCTTTAAAACTGGTTTTGGTTTTTATAAAACGTATGTCTTCTCCCAGTAATTCCAAATCTTCTTTACTTATGCCAGCTCCAGGAGTGTTAATTGTGTACTTTTCATCGCTTTCACCCACTTTTAATTGATACTCAGGTGTTTTTAATCGCTCATATTTTTCTAAACGAGGATTAAAAGCAATGTACTCTTGTGAAGGAATTATATAAACACCTTCTCTTCGCGGAATTAACAAATAATCATACGTTTTAGAACCACTTAATACTGAAGATCCTTTTGAAATTGATTGCTTAATTTTTGGATCATACACTTCAATATCACTTGGTAATGATAGGGAAGGGGCAGGTAGTTTTTTTACATTACCCTTTCCATAAATGGTTATTTTTAAGGTTGCACTTTCATTTGCTTGAAGCGTAGTTTTGTCAATGTTCGCATTTAATGAATACTCACCCACAATCCCTTTAAAATTTGAAGGCTTACCAGTTTGTGGCAAGGCATTTATTGTTAGTTTCATTTTATTAGAAACCGCCGTATATGGTATGTTTTTATAAGACCCAAAAAAGTCGTCGAACATACTTCTTGACCGTGCACGTTGTTGAACAGTCAAGTCAATTTTCATCGGTGTAATATCCAAAACACCTGATTTCTGAGGAAAAACGGCAGCTTTTTTAATGGTAATTACTCTAAACTGTCGTCCATTAATAACTTCATTGGTCGTTGGCAAATTTTCAGGCATGTCAATATCCTCTACCCAAAACCCATTAAATTTAGGCGTTTCGGCGTATTGTAAATTGCCTACATTTTCAGCAGTGTACAATTTATAAGTTAAAGTCACTTGTTCCCCAACAAAAGCCTTGTATTTTGATGCTTCTACTTGCAAAAAAACATTGTCTTTCATTGCTTGCAATGCCGGATCAGTTGAACCTTCAACCACTTTAATAGTAATGGGTTTGGTAGAGAAATTTTTCTTATTAATTGTTATAGAGGCAGAGCCAATGGTTTTCTGACCTTTACTTTTTGCACGTAGTGCATAGGACAAGGCTATTGACTGGCTGTGTTTACCATTAATTATCTCGGTTCTTGAACTTTGATTTGGTCCACTTACCACAGTAAAGCCTTCAAAACTTGGGGCTTTGTAATTTGTGCCATTTCCACCCAAAGTTAAAGTGTATTCAACGTTCTCGTTTTGACCAACTGTTGTTTTACT
Organism: Flavobacteriales bacterium; assembly: GCA_047634195.1. Lineage (GTDB taxonomy): Bacteria > Bacteroidota > Bacteroidia > Flavobacteriales_D > Luteibaculaceae > JBLIDJ01. Next base: position 1,806 of record JBLIDJ010000130.1, on the reverse strand, counting down.
TACAGTGGCATCAAACTGACCAAATGTTATTTGAACACTTGATAGTAGTAAAAATGATATAATAAGCTGCTTTACCATTCCTTTTCTACTTTTACTTTCTTACCAGGTTCTTTTTTCAAAAGTTTTTGCTGTATTTGTTGTTCTTGTTCTTTTATTGCTTGAAGAATTCGTTCAGCTTCTTCTTTGGATATTTCTTTGGGTTCTGGTTTTCCACCTTTTTCCTGGTCTTGGCCTTCCTCTTTTTTGTCAGATGGCTTTTGCTCTTTTTCATCGCCTTGCTCATCTTTCTTTTCGTCTCCATCAGAACCGTCTTTCTTTTCTTGGTCCTCTTTTTTCTCTTCGTCTTTCTTTTCTTGATCTTTGTCTTGTTCTTGATCGCTTTGCTGTTGATTTTGAATCATTTCCAAGGCATAGCTCAAGTTATATCGAGAATTTTCTGCACTAGAATTCAATCGTAGAGCTGCTTTGTAAGCATCAACTGCTTCCTTATATTTTTTCTCATCTAAAAAGCTATTGCCAATGTTGTGAAAAGCCTTACTTCGATCTTCATTACTGCTATTAATCGCTACAGAAGCGTATTCAAACTCTTTTCTTGCCTCTTCATGCCTACTTTGTTGATGAAGTGCGCCACCTAGATTGAAATGTCCATCAACTCTATTAGTATTCTCTTCTAAAGCTTTCTTGTATTCCACTTCAGCTTCAGCATAATTGGAATTGTTGTAGTTTGAATTTCCTTTACGCAAATACTTATTCTCCGATTGCCCTAAAGCAAGGAAAGTTGGTAATAGCAATAATAGTATAAGCGTTAATCGTTTCATTTTAATTTTACTTTCTCCGGTATAAACCATCCAATTAATAGTAAAAGTATAGTAATGGCTAAAAAATATTGGTATTTATCGTCATAATCTGAAAACACCTGCTGATTTTGCTCCTTTTTCTCCATTTTGGCAATGGTCTCAATTAATTCCTTTAAATCATTTTGCGCATTGTTCAAAGGATAGAACTTACCTTTTCCAGCTGCTGCAACTGTCGACAAAACCGTAGTATTTAATTTACTCAACACTATATTCCCTTCGCCATCTCGCTCAAAATCTACCTGATTTCCTCGCTGGTAAATTGGAATAGGACCGCCATTTGGTGAACCAACGCCAACACAATGTATAATAACCCCAGATTCAGCTAATTCTTCAGCTCTGTCTTCTACGTCACCTTCATGATCTTCACCATCGGTAATCAAAATCAATACTTTATACTTCGTGTCTTCTTGCTCAAAACTTTCTCCGGCTAGTTTCATCGCTTCCGACAAGGAAGTACCCTGTGTAGGGATAATATTGGTGCTTAATGAGGAGAGAAACAACCTGGCTGCACCGTGATCTACTGTTAATGGCATTTGTGTGTAAGCATTTCCTGCAAAAATGATAATCCCAACCCTGTCGTTACCCAGTTTTGAGATAAGCTCACTCATAAAGCGTTTAGAGCGCTCCAATCTACTAGGAGTAACGTCCTCAGCATTCATACTTTTACTCAGGTCTAAGGCAACCATAATGTCCACACCCTCTAATTTAATCTCTTTAAGCTCTGAACCTAATTGTAAGTTGGCTGCTGAGAGTATTAAAAACAGCAAACCTGTTAAAAACAAGGTGGTTTTTATGTTTCGGTTACGAATACTATAGTTTACTCCAAGTCGGTCTATTATTTTAAGATCTACCAATTGATTTAACTTAGCCCAACGCCATTTTAAATAAACAAGGTACATCAACAATAGCGCTGGTATTAGCAGTACTAAATATAAAAAGTCGGTATTTT
>JBLIDJ010000129.1:0-5816 GCA_047634195.1 Flavobacteriales bacterium | reverse complement strand
GGCATCTCTACCTTGACCTAATTTAGTGTCACCATAACTAAACCAAGAACCGCTTTTTTTGATAAGATCGTGCTCAACAGCTATGTCAAGGATTTCTCCCGTTTTTGAAATTCCACGACCATACATGATGTCAAATTCAGCTTTTTGGAAAGGAGGAGCTACTTTGTTTTTAACAATTTTAACTCGGGTTCTGTTACCAACAACATTTTCACCATCCTTAATTTGGGTAGCTCGTCTGATATCAACACGAATCGATGAGTAAAATTTCAAAGCATTACCACCCGAAGTGGTTTCAGGGTTACCGAACATCACACCAATTTTTTCACGCAATTGGTTAATGAAGATACAACAACAACCAGTTTTGCTAATGCTTCCTGTCAATTTACGTAATGCTTTCGACATTAAACGGGCTTGCAGTCCCATTTGAGAATCGCCCATTTCGCCTTCAATTTCAGCTTTTGGCGTTAACGCTGCCACAGAATCGACAACCAACAAATCAATTGCACCAGAACGAATAAGGTTGTCAGCAATTTCCAATGCTTGCTCACCATTGTCTGGTTGAGAAATCAATAGGTTACCTACGTCTACACCCAAATTTTCAGCATAAAAACGATCAAAGGCATGCTCCGCATCAATGATAGCAGCAATACCGCCCATTTTTTGTACTTCCGCCATCGCGTGAATAGCCAAAGTAGTTTTACCAGAAGATTCTGGACCGTATATTTCTACCACACGTCCTTTTGGATATCCGCCAACACCTAAGGCCAAATCCATGGTTAATGAGCCTGTTGGAATTACTTCCATTTTTTCAATAGGTTGACCGCCCAATTTCATTACGGTTCCTTTACCGTATGTTTTATCTAATCGGTCAAGCGTTAATTGCAACGCTTTTAGTTTTTCTTTATTTACTTCAACTGCCATCGTTATAATTTTTAATTATTTATCCAACTCAAATGTGCTTTTGTAGCACTTACTTTTATTACTTCAGAAATTAATCCGTTTTCGTCAATCAAAAAGGTGGTTCTATGAATACCATCATAGGTTTTACCCATAAATTTCTTTAATCCAAAAACACCGTAATCGTTCATCATTTTTCGTTCATCGTCCACCAACAAGTCAAAAGGGAGTTGATGTTTTTCAATAAATTTTTGATGCGACTTCTCTGAATCAGCACTGATGCCTATTATTTCAAAGCCTTGCTTTTTCAGTAAATCGTAATTATCTCTCAATCCGCAAGATTGCGTAGTGCAACCAGGGGTTAAATCTTTAGGGTAAAAATACAACACTAATTTCTTTCCTTTGTAGTCATTCAAGGAGATTGTTTTCCCATCTTGATTTTTTAATGAAAAGTCAGGTGCTTTATCTCCTTCTTTTAAATGTGTAATTGACATAACATAAGTTTAAATAAGGTTTTGTATCCTTAAAATGGATTTACAGCAAAAGTAGATGAAACTAAAGCAGAATAGCAAAAAAGGTTATCCACAATGAGCAAATTTCCAGCATTAAAACATACTTTCAAAAAAAATTGGTTAGCTACTTGGTTAAACGATCCCTCTATTTTACCTGTCGATGAAAATGATTGGGAACTCCTCTCGTTGAAAGAAAGAACAATCGTTTTAGCTCATCAATTACACCGCTGGTTGCCAGCTAAACAAATGGACAAGAAACTCTCCTTAATTGAGGAGCTTATTAAGACTAACAAACCTTGGAATAGCGGCGATATGCTATACTGGCCTATTTTTAGTTGGGTAGAAATTTTCGCAAATGATTGCCCTGATCAAGCGTTGGTTTTTTTAGCAAAATACACCCATGTATTTACTGCTGAATTTGCCATTAGACCGCTTATTGTAAGACATGAAGAAAAAGTTTTTGAATTCTTAAGCAGTAAACTGTCACATCCTGACGAGCATGTTCGGAGGTGGATAAGTGAAGGTACTCGACCACGATTGCCTTGGGGATTAGGTGTTCCTTCTTTAAAAAACAACTTAGAACGAAACCTACAATTAATCACGCCTTTGATTCATGATTCATCTACTTATGTTAGAAAATCAGTGGGGAATCATTTGAATGATCTGTATCGAGAAGATCCAGCCTTGGCAATGGAATACGCAACGAAATGGAAAAAAAATAATACTCCAGAAAGTAACTGGGTTGTGAAACATGGATTAAGGTCAGCTGTAAAAGATGGTTTTTTGCCTGCACTACTATTGTTAGGATTTGAACCTGTGGAAATGAAACAAGCTGAATGTACAATTGTGGAAAAGACTATTCCTTTTCACGGGGATGTATTGTTTCATATTTCAGGTAAATTTGACAAGCCTAGTGATGTCATTCTGGATTATGCTATTAATTTTGTTCGCGCGAATGGGAAATCGAATAGAAAAGTGTTTAAACTCAAAATACTGAGTAACGTCAGCGATTTTAAGATGGACAAAAAGCATCGTTTTAAACCCATCTCTACCCGGAAATATTACCCAGGAATGCACACCATAGAAATATTAGCCAATGGCGAAACCATCGCTACTGAAACGTTTGAATTGAAAAAACCATGATAAATCATACGCCATTAGCAGAACGTTTGAGACCAAAAAAACTGGAAGAATATGTTGGGCAATCGCATTTAATTCATGAAGGTTCACCACTTGAGCGCATCATTAAATCTGGGAAAATTCCTTCCATGATTTTGTGGGGACCACCAGGGACAGGGAAAACTACTTTGGCCAACATCATTTCGCAATACAGTGAACGACCTTTTTACAAACTGTCTGCCATAAATTCGGGTGTAAAAGACATCCGAGAAGTCATTCAAAAAGTAGAACAACAAGGATTGTTCGGCGGTAATTCTGCTATTTTGTTTATTGACGAAATCCATCGGTTTTCCAAATCACAGCAAGATTCTTTGCTCGGAGCAGTTGAAAAAGGAATCATAACCTTGATTGGTGCCACAACAGAAAACCCTTCGTTTGAAGTAATTTCTGCCTTGCTGTCTAGAAGCCAAGTGTATGTGTTAGAAGATTTGAGTAAAACGGATCTTGAAACCTTGTTGAAAAGAGCGTTGAATGAAGATGTTGAACTAAAAAAGCTAAACATAATACTGAAAGAAACGGAAGAACTGTTGCGTCTTTCGGGCGGTGATGCTAGGCGATTGCTCAATGTGTTTGAGTTAGTGATACAATCTATTACCGAAGATAAAAAAGTGATTACTAATGTGTTGGTAAAAGAGCTAGTGAAACTTAATCCAACCATGTACGACAAAGCCGGTGAGCAGCACTACGATATTGCATCAGCCTTGATAAAATCGATTCGTGGGAGTGACCCCAACGGAGCGGTGTATTGGTTGGCACGAATGATAGAAGGGGGAGAAGACCCCAAATTTATTGCCCGACGATTGCTTATTGCCGCATCAGAAGACATAGGAAATGCTAATCCAACAGCATTAATCATGGCTAACAATTGTTTTCAGGCAGTAAGCACTATTGGCTACCCTGAATCTCGTATCATTCTTTCGCAGTGCACCGTCTATTTGGCTAGTTCGGCCAAAAGTAATGCTTCGTATCTAGCCATTGGTCAAGCACAGCAAGTAGTGAGAGAAACGGGTAATTTGTCGGTGCCAATGCACTTAAGAAATGCACCCACAAAACTGATGAAAGATTTGGACTATGGCAAAGAGTACAAATATGCTCACGACTACGATAACAATTTTGTAGAGCAAGAATTCTTGCCAGATGCTATCAAAGGAAAACGCTTGTTTGAACCTGGGAACAATGCGAGAGAAAACGAAATGCGTAAATTCCTCAAATCTCGCTGGGAAGATAAGTATGGGTATTAGGGATAGAGTAGTTAGTACAGAGTAGTTAGTACAGAGTAAATAGTAATAAGTATTTAGTACAGAGTAAATAGTAATAAGTATTTAGTATAGAGTAGTTAGTACCAAATATTAAGGTCGAAGGTCGGGAAGCCAATAATTCACCATTCCTTTTGTAATACCGAGAGCATGTTCAATATAGCTCAATTCGAATTAACCTATTTTCAGCTAGCATCGGCATTAAGCATTTTAGATGTATAAATACAATTGGTATAACGTAGAGGAAGAAAGGAATCCATATTTTTTAAAAGGCTTCAGGTCTCAGTATTTGGTTTAGAAAGTTTGAAAAGCATTTAGTAATTAGTGGGTTTTATTGTTGATAATGAGTTAGTTGCCTAGCGAATATGACATAGGGGTAATAACTATTTAGTCGTAACTACTTTTTAACTTAAATTTGCTTCAAGAAAATAAGATATGCTACAACTACCACACATAAAACACGCTGATAAAGGCAATTTTTTTTTAATTGCTGGCCCTTGCGCCATCGAAGGCGAATCTATGGCTATGGATATTGCGAGCCACATCAGTAAAATTTGTGATCGCTTAGAAATTCCTTACATATTTAAAGGATCGTACCGAAAAGCTAATCGTTCTCGATTAGACTCTTTTACAGGGATAGGTGATGAAAAAGCGCTGCATATCCTTAAAAAAGTAGGAGATACCTTAAAGGTTCCAACGATCACAGATATTCATACGGCACTAGAAGCGGCATTGGCAGCTAAATTTGTCGATGCATTACAAATCCCTGCATTTCTTTGCCGTCAAACAGATTTGTTGGTCGCTGCCGCTAAAACAGGTAAAGTGGTTAATATTAAAAAAGGACAATTTTTATCGGCCGAAGCGATGCAGTTTGCCGTAACTAAAGTGCGCGACAGTGGCAACAATCGAGTATGGTTGACTGAGCGTGGAACTACCTTTGGTTACCAAGATTTAGTAGTCGATTTTAGAGGTATTCCTGCCATGCAACAGGAAAACAATTGCCCTACAGTATTAGATATTACCCACAGCTTGCAACAACCCAATCAAAGTTCGGGAGTGACTGGGGGGAAACCAGCTTTGATAGAAACCATTGCAAAGGCAGGAGTAGCTGTTGGCGTTGATGGCTTGTTTATTGAAACGCATCCTAATCCATCAGAGGCTAAGTCAGACGGGGCAAATATGCTACCACTTGACCAGTTGGAAGGTTTGTTGGAACGTTTAGTGAAAATTAGAAAAGCGATACGGTAATTTGACTTAATAACATTGTGTCTATTTAAGACCGAACTTATGGAGGGCATAAACTTAAAAAAAAGCATACGATTGGTTTGACTTCACCAATCGTATGCTTTTTAATGTTTTTGAATGAGAAACCAAACTCATCCGATAGTTTTCGTAATTTATTAGATAAATTTTAAGGCGTTAAAACCATCATGTGCCTCTGATTTTGTTTAATCAAGGGTATTATTAAATTTAAACTAGTGTGGGTAGCTATAGATTAAAAATTTATTGCTAATCCAGCAGTTATGTTAATCGTTCTTATTTTTTGCTCAAAATCTAAAATAGAAATCTCATTATAGCTATTAGTGATTAATACATTTTCAAACTTAGTTTCAAAACCCATATAATCAACGTTTGTTAGAAAGCAGACATGACTACCCATATCAATTTTAAAAGCAGTACCAACAAGAAAACTATATGAATTGGCATATGATTTTTCTTATTTATTCCATGCTGAACCTCCTTTAGAACTTCCTGATATGTGCAATTCGGGGGCCAAAGTATTGACGTACCCGAATAACATTTTAGATGCAATATTTACTCGCTTAGAGATGGGTAACTCAATGAGAAATCCTATGAGTGTTGCTTTAGACTCCCAACTTTCGCTATTAGCTGTGAAACTAACATCTGAGTATCTTTTTGACATGTCATCAGCGATTGCTTGTTCATCAATTGAATTATTTTGACTACGAGA
>JBLIDJ010000128.1:0-5876 GCA_047634195.1 Flavobacteriales bacterium | reverse complement strand
CTTTTCTTTCTTTACATGGAAAAAACGAAAACTTCGAGCTGCTCGACATCTTACCTGTAGCAATAGAATACACCATTAAAAATCCTAAAAAATAATGACAGAAATCAACCAAAGCGTCCTCCAATGGCACACTCTGGCAAATGATTTAAACATTTCAGAAAAACAAAAAATCATATCGCTTCCAAATTAATGCCTATTGCTATTGTATGAAAAATGGACTGGATTATTCGTTGTAAATAATTTACTATTTTAGGAGTCGAATCAAATAAGACCAACCACCCAATAACCATGCAGAAATTATTGTTTGTCTTTGTCCTCTGTAGCCTTCTAACTTCTTGTGCAACTGTTTTTAACGCTGCCTATCTAGAAATGCAAGTAGTTTCGAGCGAACCTACCAAACTAGTCGTAAAGAGTGACACCTTGAAGGAAACTTCCAGTTCCAAATACATCCCCATTAAACGAAGTCGCGAACCCTTAAAACTCACTTTTCTTGCTAAGGACAAGCAAAAAACTATTTTCATTCAACCCAAAAACTCCTTGGCATACTGGGCTAATATATACTTCAACTTCGGAATAGGCATGCTTATTGACAAAGACAATCCAAAAAGATATTATTTCCCAAAAACCATCTATATTGACATGCTTGACACCTTGTCTTTTCAGAAATTTATTCCTCCATCCCCCATAGACTCAACATACAAATCAATAATTAAATTTACCCCGCTTAAATTAATAGGCTTAGGTAACCCCGGAATAGAAGTAGCCTATGAAAAATGGACGGGAAAACGATTCTCAACACAACTTATGGCTTCTTGGTTGTTCCCCAATAGTATCTTAAATGCACAAAATAACGCAACAAACGCATTTGGATTTCGGGCAGCTATTGAAGAAAAGTTTTACCTACGAAACAATGCCCCTAAAGGCTCATACATTGGTTTTGAGATAGATTATTTGCAAAACAAATATTACGACACAGATAACTTTGGCCCACCCAATGCAAACCTTGACAGTAGTGGTGTTAATATTTATGAAAACGACACAAATTTTGTCGATTCTTATTATTCGGACACCTACGGTATAAACAAAAAAAACATCAGTTTTAACATTAAATGGGGTCATCAAATCATTACTAAACGATTTGTATTCGATTACTACATCGGCCTTGGATTAAGATACCGAAATGTATCCCATTTTGACCGTATAAATCCCAACGATAAGAGGCAACCAATTAGACATTTTAATTTTTATAGAGCATTCAATAAAGAAGGGAAATACTGGACTGTTAGTATACCCTTAAATTTCAAAATTGGGTGGGTGTTTTAATTATAAAAAACAACCAACGATCGTTTTAGATACGATGATAACGTAAATCTGATCACAACTGAATATGAAAACTAATTTCATGTCAAGGTATTTAGGGATCTTATCTTTGATTCATGAAGGAAAGTGAATTAGACATACTCAACATTGCTTTATTGACTCAATTCAAAAAGTAGATTACTTTCGATGTTGCTGGTTTACTTGAACATGTGCAAAAAATTGAACTTTAATACGCGTTACAAACGCTAAATTTTAAATAACAGGATGGAAAATCCTGCTAAGTGGATGAAAAACAGACCATTTATAGCATGCTAAAATGATGCGGATTACATATTCACAAGTAAACAGCAGGAATTCATAACAACTCTTTAGGTCAAATTATCTACTATTGTAAGGTAAATTTCACTAAAACTTAATTATCATGAAAACACTACAAATTCTTTTTGTGACCCTTACGCTACTTCCATTGTCAGTAAAATCACAATGGCAAGCAGTAAGATATGATTCTACCAATACTTTTAGAATGGTAGAAACCCCAACGGCAAACACCGCTTTAGTAATAGGAACTGAGCCCACTAACCTTAACTATTTTTTATTGAGAACCAATGATGCTGGGGCAACATGGGACTCAATAACCATAAGCAATACCGGCGATACGTTGTTATTGTCTGAAATGAATTTTATGGATGAAGAGAATGGTTTTATAGGGGGAACAAAAAACGGCAAGCAATTTCTACAAAAAACAAATGACAATGGGACTAGTTGGCAAGAAATAACACCAAATCCGTCATCTGACGAAGCAATAAAATCAGTTAGTTTCATTGATTCTGAAAATGGTTATGCCATTGATGAAACATACGAAGGCAATGTTTTATATAAAACAATGAATGGTGGGGCATCTTGGGAGTTTGATACTGTTAATTTCACCATTTCCGACCTTCATGTTTTCGATTTAAACACAGTGATTGCTACTGGCGGTGCCCGATGGGACTCTCAAGCAATAGTAATGAAAACAACGGATGGAGGGCAAAACTGGGATACCTTATTTGCATTTCATGATCCTTTTTTGTTTGTAAACAGGGTTGAAAAAATAGACGTGGTTAATTCCAATATATTCACAACCAATCATGGAAATACCAATAGATTGTATCAGACCTCGGACGGGGGAAGTACTTGGGATACACTAGTTGTTTCCGGCCCTAATTATTTGTCCGATTTTGATTTCACCAGTGCTGACACAGGACATGTACTTACTCTTAGTGGTGAAATATTTAGCACCGTAGATGGTGGCCAAAATTGGATACTAGAATATGCAACAGAATGGGGACTTTATGGCCCTTCCGTTACTTTACATTCCTGTTCTTTTATTGAAAACACAGGGTTTACGGTCGGGTCAAAGGGGCTCATTAAAAAATACACGTTTAGCACAGGTACAGAGCACATTAATCAAAATTCAAGTAAAAATTTCACGCTTTACCCAAACCCTTTGTCTCGTAATAAAAGGCTGGTAATTAATGCTTCTGAGCTGTCAGGTCTGTGCAAAATCCAAATTCAAAATACGCATGGGCAGGTAGTTTTTCAAAAGGAAGTATACAGCAATGGTCAAATAACACTCTCCGATTTAATATTAACGAAAGGTATGTTTACGGTAATAATACAAACTGATAAATGGGTTAATGCTCAAAATTTAATTATCACTGAATAACAAAATAATGTTTGCAAAATCAACTTACATAAAAGCGGGAAATCCTTCATGGAAATCCCGCTTTTCAAAAAGTTTTATCAGACACTAATGATTGTTGATGTTGATCACAACAAGCGATCAAACAACATTGGAGTGTCTACCTTTATTGGAACAAAATATTTTAGTCTTTCGAACCACTCGTGTAATTTACGAGGACTTAATTTTTGGTAGTCGTTATTTCTTACTCCAATTACTTTCAATATTGCAGTTACTTGTTCGCAATAAGGCTAAAATTGGACAACGATCATCTACTTTTTGCCCCATACTTTTTACTTGTTCATCAGTTACTTCTCCAACCACAGTAGACTTAAGTCTAACATTCTTGTAACTTCCATTTGAATGATCTGATGTTCCCATAAAACCAGATAGATCAAGGTCAAGCTCAACATCTATGTTAATTTGCTCGATACTCAAACCGAGTTCCTCTGCAACAACTTGAGCTTGTTCATTTTGACACCCTGCCAACGAAGCTATAAAATATTGCATAGGATTAGGCCCTGAATTTGATCCGCCATCATCAGTTGGTTCATCTAACTGAAGCTTCCACTCTGTGTCTACAATGTCAACTTTTGTTGGCCATCCGTTCCCTTGTGCTTGTGCTTTAAAAGTTTCTACATGAGAATTTTCCATTTTTTAGTATTTTTTATTAATTACGCCTACTCTATTCAGTTTTTGGCTTATCTGTGTGTTTTTATTACTACCAACGTAGTGATATGTCCAATTGAACATGTTTTAACTAGATATGCATCTAAACTAATACAATCTCGATAGAACTAGGTACCTTTCTAACTATTAGTGTCATTTATGAAGACTTAATTGTTAGGTAAAATGCTTTTTTATTTCTTCACTCAATCTAAGTTCATTCTCTCTGTTGTCGAAGATCATTATTATGGTTATGGTAGACCCAATAACCGTTTAATAAGCCGAAGTTTACTCTGTTATTAACAGCTTGCGAACACCTGTTCTAATTTCTGACTCAGGACATGAAAGTGGGGATGATTTTAATTGTTCTAATTTTTCGGAAAGAATGACTAGAAACTTAACCCTAGCGTTTTTTGACCATTTTTGTTCCAAGAAATTTAACAAGCAATCAAGTTTAAAGCTTGCTAATAGAGAAAATCTTAATTTCATGAGACTCGCTTTAGAATGTCTTCCCAAGATTCGGTTTGACCGTTCTCAATTTGTTTCATTCCTAAATCAATTTCAGCGCGTTGAACGTCCGTTAATTCTAACCAGAAATCCTTACTTTATGATTTTAAAACGTCTTTCAGTTTGTTAATCAATGCTTCATTTTGTACGCTTAAAATTGACTTAACAAGCTCTAAATTAGATGATTGTAAATCCATACTATAAATTTACAATAATTACTAAAACTTGTTTCGTTTTCAGCATATTACCTAACATGAGGACATGCTTTCTGATACACATATCTACTCCCGAAAGTTATTGAGAATATCATTTTTTAATCGCTATTAACCGAACATTTAAAACTGAGCGCAACCGAACTGTTCATAGTGAGCGCAGCCGAAATACATAGACTGGTGGTGCGGAGGAAGAAGTGCAACATCAACCATACTTCGACGTCGCTCAGCACAAGTACTTCGACGTCGCTCAGCACAAGTACTTCGACGTCGCTCAGCACAAGTACTTCGACGTCGCTCGGTACAAGTCCTTCGACATAGCTCAGCACAAGTCCTTCGACATAGCTCGGTACAAGTCACTTCTAAATAGCTCAATATAAGCAATGAACTGCGGCCTTATAGCCTGTGACGAGGAAACGAGGTACACCTCATTACGGTTTAATTGTTAGCTATATCTTTTACTTAGAGCTTCTCCTTGCCATCTATTACGTTGATCTTGGAATTATATCGTGTAAAAAATAATGAGGACTTTAACTTTGTTTGCCGGACATAAAGGATCAAGAAGTGTTAAAAATGCAAAATGGCCAGTAAATGCCTTGTATTAAAGTAGCGTAATAATTAAGGCTGAAAATTTCGAAATCTTCTCTTGATTTTGAAGCTCACGAGCTTTCCTTAAACCCTTCATGTACCAAGCATAACTCTCATCTATTTTACCTTGTTTACCAGCCTCATGACCTAATTCCATATATAGGTTTAAGTCGTTTACTGGAAGAAAATCTAGAGCCTTATCTACAACTGTTATTTGTACTTGCATATTTATTGTCTCTTTTTACATGACAAAAATAGGCAGTAAGCTTAGTTTTATGTGTTAAACCAATTACAACATTGTATTAAATTTATGTAAACAAAAAGTTGCGTTTTTTGAGCGAACCTATCATCTGCATGATGACAGAACAATAGGATGGCGAAAAATGATTAACGACACAATTGACTATTGTGGTATTACCCGTTTAATATAACGGCTAATATAATCGATTGTTTTAATGCCGCTTATACATTGTTAGCCATTATTTATCTTTTGTCAAAACGATCAGTGTTCATCACCTTTGTCCATGCTTTTACAAAGTCTTGGGTAAATTTAATTTTGTTATCGTCTTGCGCGTAAAATTCACTGTATGCACGAAGCACAGAGTTAGAACCAAATATCAGGTCAACTCTAGTTGCAGTCCATTTTACAGTAGCAGTTTTTCTATCTACGACATTAAAAAGGTTCTCTTTTACAGGTTTCCATGAGTTATTCATGTCTGTAAGGTTGACAAAGAAGTCATTACTTAGTTTGCCTTCGTTATCAGTGAAAGCTCCATGTTTCGAGCCTCCATGGTTAGTACCTAAAACTCTCATACCACCTACAAGAACAGTCATTTCTACTGCTGTCAAGCCAAGTAATTGAG
>JBLIDJ010000127.1:0-6017 GCA_047634195.1 Flavobacteriales bacterium | reverse complement strand
CATTTTTATTTATTTTTGATTCTGATATAAAAAATGTTAAGTCAATTGCTATATCGTCCTGCGAAGCTGTTGTAAGTAATATTATTATTGAATAAAACGAGATGCTAACTAAACCTAAAAAATAACCTTCTGGGTTGCCCCGCTGATCCTAGTCTCTGGCTGCGATCGCTACTCCAAGCCCTCTGGGCTGTAAGCTAAGTTACTACTTTAACCCACGTCGAACTATATGCTTTGAAAAACTACGTGGAGGCTAAGGTTGTAGCATTGGAACTATGCTCAAAGAAGCACGCACCGAAGCAAACTTAACCCAAGAAGAGCTTGCTGAAAAACGGGAGCCAAAAAAAGTTACATCTCCCGCATTGAAAGAGAATTAAGCGATATTCAAATAGCTGCGTATCATAAGCTTATTGAGCTAGGATTAGTTAGGTATTTAAGTATTACGAACGCTTAATAAAAATATTTGGGTGAGGGGAGGCTTTATTGCATAACACCCTGCGAGATATTATTGCTCATAGTGAGTCCCTGACAACTCAAGAACACTTATTACTGCGCCTATTATTTATGATATCTGTCTTTATGCGCTCGTTATTCATAGTTTGCGCCTATGTTTTGTTAAACGGCTAGAAACTAATCAAGCAGTAATCGATTGCACCTCTTTCCCTCGTCACAGTCTCTAAAGCCGCAATTCATTTCTTGTGCTGAGCAAAGGAGAAGTTGTGTGTCGCTAAACAAATATTCGATGGGATTATGTTTCGATGAACTTTATAAAATAAATATTCATTTTGAATGACTATTAATGCACTAAGGCGTTTTTAACTTATTTGTGAATGATTTATCATACATGTTTTATTTTTTGCTTGAACTATTTTACGTATATTTGAATGACATGTAATGCACTAAATGTAAAATAAGATCATTATGAATGATAATTCATACACAAGTTGGAATTCTATGAGTGATAAAGGACTGATAGAAATGATCGGGGGCTTTATTCAACACCACAGGTTAAATCAAAACAAATCGCAAAGTGAGATAGCCAAAGCAGCAGGTGTTAGCCGCTCTACGCTTAGTTTGCTAGAGCGGGGAGAGAAAGTAACCCTAAGCAGCTTAATGCAGGTGTTGCGTGTGTTAGATTTACTGCACATCATGGATGTATTTAAGGTGGAAGACCAAATAAGTCCAATAGCCTATGCCAAGCTTCAGAAAAACAAAAGAAGTCGTGCAAGTGGTAAGGATGGAAATTCGAAGGAGGCACTGGAATGGTAGATGTGGTAGAGATGAAAATATGGGGGTTGTTGGTTGGTGCAGCGCGCTGGGATGAAAAGCAACAATTGGCCAGTTTTCAGTATGACAAAAAGTTTCTTTTGGGAAATCATGACCTGTCGCCCCTAAAAATGCCTTTGCATCAAGGAAATCGGATATATAGTTTTCCTGAATTGCGAAAACAAAAAAATCAAGAAACAGACACGTTTAAAGGCCTTCCTGGATTATTGGCAGATTGCTTGCCCGATAAATACGGAAATCAACTCATCAATATTTGGTTAGCACAGGAAGGAAGGCCAGCCAATAGCATGAATCCCGTTGAGCAGTTGTACTTTATGGGATCTAGGGGTATGGGAGCTTTAGAATTTGTACCCGCTCAACTAACGTCGAAGCATCAAGCTTTTAAAATTGAAATAAAAAATTTAGTAGATGTTGCTCAAAGAATGCTCTCAAACCGAGAAAATTTTGAGACAAATATTCATAAAGACGAGCAAAAAGCCATCAATGAAATATTAACGATTGGTACATCGGCAGGTGGCGCAAGACCCAAAGCAGTGATTGCTTTTAACCCAAAAACAGGAGAAGTAAGGTCGGGACAAACTAAACTACCTGGCGGTTTCGAACATTGGCTCATAAAACTTGATGGCGTAGGTGACGCTCAGTTTGGAGCGAGTCACGGATTTGGAAGGGTAGAATACGCCTATTACCTCATGACAAAAGACTGTGGAATAGACATGATGGAGTGTCGCTTGTTGGAAGAGAATGACAGGGCTCATTTTATGACAAAACGATTTGATAGAGAAGGGGACAACACAAAACACCATATTCAAACATGGTGTGGTATCCAACATTTTGACTATAATCATCTTCAAGGGTATAGCTATGAACAACTATTTCAGACCATGCGAATGCTTAGATTGACCTATCCCGAGGCTGAGCAGATGTTTAGAAGAATGGTGTTTAATGTGATGGCAACCAACTATGATGATCACACCAAGAACTTTTCTTTTAGGTTAAAACAAGAAGGTACATGGGAGCTTTCTCCGGCCTATGATGTTTGTTGCTCTTACGACCCCAATAATGTTTGGGTGAGCCAGCATACCTTGAGCATAAATGGGAAACATATGGATATTCGTACGTCAGATCTCATGAAAATAGCGAGGGACAATAACATTAAAAAAGGCGAAAAAATAATAGCACACATAAAAGCTGTTGTCTGTGATTGGAGCAAATACGCTAAAGAAGCAAATGTTTCAACAGCATTGACTAATGCTATTTCAAAAACCTTGGTAGCGCTTAATTAACCCTCGATAAATCCATAGAGCTAATTGAACTTACTGATATATTTTTCAAATATGCTGGGTAATATTCATTCAGCATACATGTTTTTACAAGTATTTTAGTTTTTTTTAAAGTTAGTTTAGAAAGTATTCAATTATAAGACAATCCATAATACTCATTAAAAAAGTGTCAAATTAAGATGGAAAGAGAACAAAACTATTGGGATATTACTGTGCATCGATAAAAATAACACCTTGGTAGAATATGCATTGCCAAAAAACAATTATACAATTTTGGCAAGCAACTTTCAGTTGTATTTACCTAATAAAGATGCAATTACCAAGGCTATTGAAAAAAACTAGAGAAATGAGTAAGGATTTTTTCCTACAACGCGCATAATAGCACTCGGACTATCGAAGTGTATACACAAGTAGCAATAAATAACATTAAAGCTAATAAAGCCTTATATTTGAAATAAATGCATTCCCGATAACTGTCGGGAGTAGGTATGTAACATATGTTATAAATCAGCATGTTTTAGCCCATGGTAAGAAAAGACCAATCTAGCTAAAATGAGCAAACATTTCAAAGGAGCAAAATCTGAAAAGCTTGACGAGTAGGAATAATTCATTAAAATTTAAACAAAATGAACAAAGAAGAATTCAAAGCGAAAGCAAATCAGTCCATTGATGAAGTTTCGGCAAAAATCAACGGATTAAAAGCAAAAAGCGAGTCCGCAAAAGATGAATCTAAATCCAAGTATGAAGAAACCATCAAGGATTTAGATTCTAAAAAAGCTGATTTAGAAAGTAAATATGCCGACCTTAAGAACGCTACAGAAGACAAGTGGGATGAAGCAAAAGATGCGTTTTCCTCAGCTTCCGATTCTTTCAAAGAAGGATTTGACAAGCTAAAGTCCTTGTTTACTGTGGTTGTATTGGTGTTGTTTTTATCATCTTGTGGCACGTCTGATAAAGACAAAAAAGAAACAACCATGGAAGATGCTAAAAAAGAACTATCTGAAGTTGGTGATGTTTTTAAAGATTTAGCTGCAGAAAAATGGGAGGAGCTAAACAAGCAAGTGGAAGAATTAGAAGCTGACATAAAAGCAAAAGCAGATAAAGCGGAAGAAAAATATAAAAACTTGACCAAAGATGTTCAGGAAAAGCTAAAATCTCAAAAGCAAAAGATAGATGAACAAAAAGCTAAGCTAAACAACAAGCTTGAGGAATTCCAAACAGCTGTTAATGACAAAAAAGAAGAAGTGAAGGCTGAAATAGACCAACTAAGAACAGCGTTTGACAAAAGCATTTCAACTTTTGAGAAAGAAATGGAAGAAGGTGAAAAGCAACAAAAAAATAACCTAAAATAAAAGTATATAAAAGGGAAAGCCTAAACCACTGGCTGCAACAATTAAGCAGTAATGAGGTGCACCTCGTTTCCTCGGCACTGGCTCTAAGGCCTCGGTTTATTGCTTATACTGAGCTAATTCGAAGTACTTGTGCTGAGCGAAGTCGAAGTACTTGTGCTGAGCGAAGTCGAAGTATGGTTGATATTGAACTTCAGCCTCGGTGCCACCAGTCTATGCATTTCGGCTACGCTCAATGTGGCGGGTTTTAATAAAATTTCGTGTTGCTTTTGATTGATTTTTCAACATTGAAGTTGATGTATACTTCCATATTTCTAATGAATCTATCACTTATTTGATCACACAGGAAGGTATTCATAGAGCATAAGTAGGGTCTGCTGAAAAGCACTTATATTGATGTTATTCAGTTATTTACAGCTTATTACCAAGTATAAAATACAAGGTTATTGAGTGAAAATGAACCTTAACTTTGCACTTTTTGTGTGTTATACAGAAAAGCTACCTCTATTTCGTATCCTTCAACTCACAGTATTACTATACGGCTTCGTTTTGCCGCCTTATATAGGTAGCTTTTCTGACTTTTTCAGCAGACCCTAAGTATGTTTTACAGCAAAGTATCCTGCACCCGTCCATCGTTATGTCGGTAAAAATGTTTCATTAGCTCCAAAAATCAGTTTGTGGTGTTAGTTTTAGTGTGGGTCAAAACGCCTTAGATGAAGCCATTGAACGTATGATACACAAAGGCAGGTACTTTGAAACACTGGGGACAGTATATAAGGGTGTTTACTCATTTAGTATCGAACAGCTAGCAATTGCCACCTCATTTTGTTTGTTCATTTATGTGTCCAACTGTTGCGTTGAAGCTAGAACTAAAGGAGTAAATCCAGGTGATTTTTAATTCGTGATGGGGTTTCAAAAATGGATTTAATAGTAGTGTTACTTTCCGATACAGAAGATTTTTTTTAGTGTTTATTGGAAGTTGGTGGTGATGAGATATACAATAAACTTACGTCTTTTGTAACCTACGAAGTTCACAGCCAAATTGTTGACAAAAAAAGGCCAGCTCAAAGAACCGACCTTTTAAAAGTGCATTCGTATTGTTTATCGGTCAACCACAACTTGCTTCATGATAAGCCCATGATTTGTATAACATTTAATCATATAACTTCCTGGCGAAAGAAGCGAACCATCTATTAATTTTTCCTCAAAATTAAGCGGTAACGCAATCAGCCTTCCAGTCATATCCATAACTTCCATTCTTTCAATTTCGCCCTTGAACTCAATATGAAACAGACCATTTATAGATGGATTTGGATAGATCGTTAATGCCTTATTCAATGAAAGATGGGCTAATCCTACATTGTTTATAACGATGCAATTGGACGTGTCAGAACAATTACCAACGTTAACAATCACAGCATACTCTCCATTTGACGTTGCCGTAAATAATTGACTCGTGTCTCCTGGAATCAAAGCATAATTGTCATTACAATCTACCCATTGGTAAAACCCGTTTGGCTGATTAGATGATAGATCAAGATCGTTTTGAGATACGGTGTTATCTATAAAAATAATCGTTAAATCAAGTGTTACAATAGAATCACAATCTGCTGCATTCTTTAATGTAAACGTCGCTGTATTGTTGCTTTCCGCGTATGTATTTCCATCCATCCAAAGGTAAGAGTCACATGCCGTTTGAACATCTGTTCCTGCAGTTGAATGGTTGATCGTTAAATCAAGTGTTACAATAGAATCACAACCTGCCGTGTTCGTTAATGTAAACGTCGCTGAATTGTTGTTTGCTGTATATGTGTTTCCATCTAACCAAGTATATGTATCACACGCTAAGATTACATCGGTTCTAGTCGTAGAATTATTAATCGTTAAATCAAGTGTTAGAATAGAATCGCAATCTGCTGCATTCTTTAATACGAACGTCGCTGTATTGTTGCTTTCCGTGTATGTGTTTCCATCCATCCAAAGGTAAGAGTCACATGCCGTTTGAACATCTGTTCCTGCAGTTGAATGGTTGATCGTTAAATCAAGTGTTACAATAGAATCACAACCTGCTGCATTCGTTAATGTGAACGTCGCTGAATTATTG
>JBLIDJ010000126.1:0-6044 GCA_047634195.1 Flavobacteriales bacterium | reverse complement strand
CAACAGGTTGATTTATTATCTATAGATGGGCCACAAGCAACTATTACAACCACCAATAGCAATTGTGCCTTAGATAACGGAATGGCGCAAGTAGATGCCTATGGAGGTTCTGGCGCATATACTTATAGTTGGGACGGCGCACCTCCCAGTGCAAATTCTAATGCTACTAATTTAACGACTGGTACTCATCAGATACTAATTGATGATGGGATTTGCCAATTATTACTTGCTTTTGAAATTGAAGCCACTAAAAAACCTAACATTTATATTGATGATTTCCAAAACGCAATTTGCGGGACACCATCTGGTGAAGTAATCGTAAATGCTATCCATGGATCTGGTACTTATCATTTCACTTGGAGTGACACTTTATTGACTAATAGACAACGGAAGGGTCTTCTGCCAAGTCAATTGATGGCGTATGTCAATGATGGTTTTTGTAGCGACAGCGTGGTTGTAAACATCAATGATTACAGATCCATTCAATCGAATTTAATCTCTTATAAAAATGCTACTTGTGGTCAAGATGCATCGGCATACGTGACAGCAATAGGAGGAACAGGTAATTATATTTGGTCATGGCCTTTTGATAGTTTATTGAACAGTAACACGGTTACAGATATTCCTCCAGGAAGCCATTACGCCAAAGTAATTGATGGCACCTGTATCGATAGTACTTTGGTAGAAATTTTAGACATCAAAAATTTGACTGCATGGCTAATAAAAACTGCTGATGCACAATGTGATTTACCCACAGGTAATGCAAGGTCTGGAGCAAATGGTGGTAGTGGGAATTACACTTATTCATGGATTGGTGTAGATTCTAACAACACTGCCATTTATAACAACATGTATTCTGGTTTTTATACGCTTAATGTAATAGATGGCACCTGTCTTTGGTCAGACACCATTACTATTAATAATGAGGAAGGACCTAAATTAGCAATTGAAGACATTATTCCACAACGCTGTGGAGAAGTAAATGGTCGCGCTGAAGTTAAAATTACTCAAGGATCAGGAACTGTTTGGTGGGATATTGCACCAAAAGAATATCGTTCTTATATAAAAAATAAAACTGCTGGAGACTACACTGCTTTTGTAGCAGATGGAGTTTGCATTGACTCTTTAACCTTATCAATCCCTTATTATGCAGGGCCAGAAATCACCGTTATTCCGTCGGGTGCAAGTTGTGATGACTTTAATGGGTCGGCAGTGGTGCGAACAACAGGCGGGCTAGAACCAATATCTTTCATTTGGCATACATTCCCTGTATCCTTTGATTCTATCGCTAACAATTTAGAAGCAGGCAACTATTATGTTGAAGTGATAGATTCGTTTTGCACCACTTTTCAAACGTTCAACATTGCTGATTTAGGTAGCCCTACTATCAATACTATTAGCAAATCTCATGCATATTGCGGGCTTGAAAACGGTGTAGCTACCGTTGCAGCATATGGCGGAAGTGGGGCCTACTCTTTTACCTGGGAAACGACACCTGTACAAAACGGAATTATGGCAACAGATCTAGCTCCTGGCATATACAAAGCTATCGTTTCAGATGGATTTTGTTCAGACGATCTTCTAATAGAAATTGAAGATAAGCCAAAACCTATTCGAGATACGGAAGAAATTGTGCCTGCTCACTGTGCCGAAGAAAATGGAGAAATAAAAGCTATTCCATATGACGAAGCTTATACGGTTAAATGGCTTACAGCAGACAGTATTGACACTTGGACAATTAATAACCTCAGCGCAGGCACATACAAATATGTGATTTATAACAAATGGTGTACAGACACTTTTAACATCAAAGTAGATCGGTACGATCTAGCTGAACTTAATTATAATATTATTTCTGAAAAATGTTATAAAAGTAATGGCTCTATCATTATTACTGAAAAAACTCCCTATAACGGTTTTTCTAATATCATATGGGAAACAGGTGCAGTTGAGTATAGTAGAAATGATCTTTCCGCTGGTGATTACCGTTTTGTTTGGTCTGACGAATATTGTGAAATAATTGACACAATTTCTATTGTCAATATTGAAGGGGCTAAGGTATTTATAGACTCTATTCAGCATCCTGTTTGCGATTGGGACGATGGTTATATTTATGCCCACTATGAAGGAGGGCAGCCCCCAGTGGTTGGAAAATGGTTAGACGGTAACCTGGTAACCAACTCACGAGTGGGTTTAGATCCAAATGATTATGTTTTTCGAGTAACGGATTTGTACTGTAAAACAGATACCATCATTCGATTAGCTGATAAAACTCCTGTATTTACGGTAGATCAACGAAATGAATATTGTGAAAATGAAAACGGATCTATTACCGTAAAAAAGGTGAAAGGTATTGCCCCATTTGTTATCAATTGGTCTGCCGATAGTACGAAAAGCTATGCTAGAACAGGTCTCGCTGCTGGAGAATACCCTTTCAACATAACAGATAGCAGAGGCTGTGCTGTTTTCGATACTACTCGTTTAAATGAACAATTTGAATCACCATCACACAGGTACATTCTTCAAAACCCTTTGCATATATTCGAAGGTGATCCCGTGTATTTAAGTGGAGAATATCCGCTGAATTGGAATTTCTTAAAATGCATTACACCTGAAGGGGACACTATTTTTGAGTGGCCACTTAAGTATCAATCTCTAGAGGCTGGAAGTTTACCATTTGATATAATTTACGAATCGGACAATGGTTGTGTAGATACGTTGAAATTCTATTTGTTTGTAGATGATGATGGGAAAGTTTACATACCTAACGCATTCACTCCCGATGAATCAGATGATTTAAACCCTGTTTTTAAAATTTATGGGACAGGGATTGCTAACATTGAAGGAGGCGTATTTGACCGCTGGGGGGAGCTAATAAAATCATTTTCTAGCCTAGACGACTTTTGGGATGGCACCTTTAAAGGAAAAAAATGCATGTCAGCTGTCTATAGCTACCGCTTTTTTATCACTGATATCAATGGAAACCTAACAAAAGCATTCGGTACAGTAACATTACTTCGATAGTCGCATAATAAATTTAGTAATAGTCCGTTTATAAGGCGAGTGGTTTAGTGCAAAGAAAGTTATTCGAAATGAAAAAGCTTTCTTTAATTAGTGTCCCTCGGGTGGTTCCGAGGGATTTTTTTGTTTTCAAGAATGAATCACCTTACTTGGAAAGTCTGATTTTCCGAAAGAATTCCCACATCACCATGCCCGCACAAACCGATATATTTAGCGAATGTTTTGTTCCCAATTGAGGTATTTCTACACAAAAATCACTTGCTGTACATACTTCTTGTGCTACTCCTTTTACTTCGTTTCCGAAAATTAAAGCCAAAGGTTTTGTCACCGTTACATTCTCTAAAGACACCGAATCTTTTACTTGTTCAATGCTGATGATTTGGTAATCATCGTTACGTAATTTTTGTACGGCATCCATAGTCGTTTCAAAATACTCCCAATGCACTGATTCGGTGGCACCCAAAGCAGTTTTTTGAATGTCGCGATGAGGTGGAGTAGCTGTAAAACCACACAAATAAACAGCTTCAATTAAAAATGCGTCGGCAGTTCTAAATACTGACCCAATGTTGTTGAGACTTCTTACATTGTCAAGCACGACAATGATAGGCGTCTTCTCGGTGTTTTTATGTTCATCAACACTTAATCGGCCTAAGTCTGCATTCGCAATTTTTGCATATTTATCTTCCATGCATCAAAGGTACGTAGTGGAAAAAAGGTTAACAACTCCTTTGGGTTATTTTACGAACAGGAGCGAACAAACAGTACTTTTAAAGTTCTAATTTGATCAAAACTAAGCATCTTGTCTACAACAAAAGTAAAAGCGAAGGATAAAGAAACTCCTCTAATGAAACAGTACTATAGTATTAAGGCTAAATACCCTGATGCTTTGTTGCTCTTTCGTGTGGGAGATTTTTACGAAACCTTTAGCGAGGATGCCGTCATTGCTTCTAAAGTACTAGGTATTGTTCTTACGCAACGAAAAAATGGCTCTGCTGGAGCAGTTGAGTTAGCAGGTTTTCCACACCATAGTGTAGAAACCTACATGCCCAAATTGGTAAGAGCAGGTTATCGGGTAGCTATTTGCGATCAATTGGAAGACCCTAGTCAAACCAAAACCATTGTCAAACGAGGCGTTACTGAACTGATAACACCCGGTGTGGCATTAAGCGACAATGTATTAGACCATAAAAACAATAATTTTTTAGCCGCTGTTCACCAACACAAAACCGAATACGGTGTTTCTTTTTTAGATGTTAGTACGGGTGAATTTCTTATTGCTCAAGGAAATAAAGAATATGTAGACAAACTTCTGCAAGGGTTTAAACCCAGCGAAGTGTTGCACCAAAAACATCAAGAAACAGAATTTGAACAAGCGTTTGGCACCAAGTTTTACACCTATCGATTGGATGACTGGGTGTTTACCGAAGATTTTGGGACAGAGCTTTTACTGAATCATTTTGGAACCAAGTCCCTAAAAGGTTTTGGTGTTGAACATCAAAAACTAGGGATTATTGCCGCTGGTGCTGCTTTGCACTATTTAGGCGAAACACGGCATGACAAGCTAAAACACATTACTGCCCTTACTCGAATTGAACAAGAAAAGTATGTATGGTTAGACCGTTTCACTGTTCGTAATTTAGAGCTGTTAAATTCACCTAACGATGGAGCTATCAGCTTACGTCACGTTATTGATCGCACCATTACTCCTATGGGTGCTAGAATGATGAATAGGTGGATTGTTTTGCCTCTTAAACATAAACAGCCTATTGAAGCACGATTGGCCACCGTAGAGCTATTGGTCAAAAACCCAGATTTTCGTCAAACCATTACCGAACAACTCAAGCAAATTGGCGACATAGAACGCCTTATCTCAAAAGTGGCTGTTGGAAAAATAGGGCCTCGTGAAATACTCACCCTAAAAAGAGCCTTGCTGGCCATTCAACCTTTAAAACAGTTGTTTATTGATTCGAACCATGATAGCATGAAAGTGTTGGCCGAGCAATTAAACCCTTGCGATTCCTTACTCAACAAAATTACCCAAGAAGTATCGGACGATGCTCCCGCTATGCTGCACAAAGGAAAAGTAATTAACGATGGCGTTGATGAAGAATTGGACAAATTGAGAACCATTGCCTATTCGGGCAAAGACTTTTTGGCCAAACTACAAGAAAAAGAAAGCGAACGCACAGGAATACCAAGCCTTAAAATATCGTTCAACAATGTTTTTGGATATTACCTAGAAGTAAGAAACAACCACAAAGACAAAGTTCCAGAAGAGTGGATTCGCAAACAAACCTTGGTCAATGCCGAGCGATACATTACCGAAGAACTCAAAGAATACGAAAGTCTCATACTCGGTGCAGAAGATAAAATAGCCGTCATAGAAAACAGGCTGTATGCCGAACTTGTTCAGTTCATGTCCGACTTTATTGCTCCCATACAAATAAATGCTAGCATAGTTGGTCGTATCGACTGTTTATTGTCGTTTGCCAACTTAGCTGTGAATAACCAATATTACAAACCTACCCTGTCAGACGATAAGGTATTGAACATTAAAAATGGTCGCCATCCTGTCATAGAAACACAACTAAGCAATGATGAGCCTTATGTAAGCAATGATGTGTATTTGGATGCTGACACGCAACAAATCATCATGATTACAGGGCCTAACATGTCGGGTAAATCTGCTTTGCTACGACAAACCGCACTTATTGTATTATTAGCCCAAATGGGTTCTTTTGTACCTGCTACAGAAGCGCATATTGGATTAGTTGACAAGATATTTACCCGCGTGGGGGCATCCGACAATATTTCAAGTGGTGAATCTACCTTTATGGTTGAGATGAATGAAACAGCTAGTATCTTAAACAATCTCTCAGACAGGAGTTTGATATTGCTGGATGAAATAGGAAGAGGCACAAGCACCTATGATGGAATATCTATTGCATGGGCAATAGCCGACTACATTCACGAACACCCGCACAAAGCAAAGACATTGTTTGCAACGCATTACCATGAACTCA
>JBLIDJ010000125.1:0-6046 GCA_047634195.1 Flavobacteriales bacterium | reverse complement strand
TGAAACCTGTATAAGGCCCAAAAATAGCCCATGCTTCTTGTTGGTCTTTACTCAATTGATCGTAAATAGGCCATTCACGACCCGTTTTCAAATCATGAAGGTAAAGCACCGTTTTTTCTCGTACTCTTTTTATGAATGCTAATTTGTCTCCTTTTCTTGATAGTACAGGTCGAATAGCTCCACCAGACCCTCCTGTAATTCTTTCTGTTTTGCCATCTTCGAGTGAATATCGGTTAATCACATAAATTTGACTGTTTGGGTCTTTGTTGTACTGAAAATATCCACCAGGGTAAACATCTTCGCTAAAATAAACATACTTTCCATCAGGTGAAGTCCATGGCTCACCAACGTCTTGTTGATCATTTTTCTTTTCCGTCAATTGTATGCCATTACCACCAGAGGTGTGATACATCCATATTTCACCAGCTCCAAGTGATCGAGTAGATGAAAAATGTTTTTTACAAATAAGATATTCTCCATCAGCAGACCAAACAGCGTTGTTGACTAACCTAAAGTCTTCTTTGGTAATTTGTTTTGCATTTGTCCCGTCCAAATCCATTACCCAGATATTGTCTCCTCCACCAGCATCGCTGGTAAAACTTATTTGTGTTCCATCTGGGCTAAACCTTGGCTGCACTTCAAATGCGTGACCACCACGAACTAAGCTAGCTTCACCACCCTGAATTGGCATAGTATAGATATCTCCTAATAAGTCAAAAACGATGTATTGTCCATTTGGACTTACATCCAAACTCATCCATGTGCCTTCATCAGTTGCTATTTCAACCTCGTTGTAAGGTAAAGTCGGAATGTTAACATCCCATTTGTCTTCTTTTTCTTGCGAAAAAGTAGTCGTTGAAATGGCGATGGAAATAAGTGTGATTAAAGCGTTTTTCATGATGATAGTTTTGGAGTGGTAAAGTAACTAAATTGCACTTAACCCAAAAAAGTTATATTCAGCCTATAATTTTCTGATAAAATATTGCCCATGTTTGATTTATACAATGCTGAAATGATGTCTGCTATTACCGATTTATGGATAGCAGGAGTTGCCCTATACGCGTTTGTTCAATTCAAAAAATCTGGAACAGATACCTTAGCGAAAAAATATTATGCATGGCATTTTTTGCTCATGGCTTTGGCTACCACTTTTGGTGGTTTGGCGGGTCATGCCTTTTCAGAAATTTTATCCACCGCATGGAAGTTACCAGGTTGGCTGCTAAGCATGTTATCTGTTACGCTCTTAGAGCGAGCAATCATAGAACAATCAAAAAGTGTGATGAATTTGAAGTGGATAAAGGCACTTTTGGTTTTGAATATGGCTGAGTTGTTTGTTTTTTCAGGTTTGGTGATTTACACCCAAAACTTCCATTTTGTTGAATATCATGCAGCGTACGGATTGCTGTTTGTGATTTTAGGAGTTGGCTTGTTGCAATTAAAACATTTAAAATTGGCAGTACTAAAATGGTTATTTACGGGAGTATTATTTGGAATTATTTCTGCAACTGTATTTACCTTAAAAATCGGTGTTAACACCAGCTTCGATCATGTGTCTGTCAGTCACATGTTACTAAGTATCAGTGTTTTTTGTTTTTACAAGCAAGGGATTAAATAATTTTTTATACACATGGTTTACAACATAAACTAGTATTCAATTAATGAATCAGAAAAAAGCCTGCAACCTGGATATCCTTTTGATTGGTAGGCGCTTTTACATTAATAGGAATAGGTATTGGCTTAGTTGCATAGTTAAGAAAAGGAAAGAAAAGAAAAGAGCGCCTGGCATTAGTTCAAGAAAGGATTTTGAAGCCCAAAAAGAGTTTTTCAAAAGTGAGTTTTTATTTTTTACCATGGGATGGCTGTTAGCAATTTCTGCTTTTGTTGAGTATTTATTAATTCAATGGGAGTTTGGCAAACCTTGATTGCCATGGAGGGTGTTTCCTATCATAGGAAGAGTATGGTCTAGTATCAAAGGATTGAAAGAAGGGAGAAAACAATAACATGTTACGTTGACCGATAAAATATTCATGGCTATTTGGATCTCATTTTTTGTGACATTGGTTTTACTGATTATTTGTTGTGTGAAATCTTCTATTAATCTTGAGTCATTTATTATGCTTATCACTGCTATTCCTATTATTATCAAAGGATATCTTATCAATTTTAAACCATTAAAGATGGGGGTTTTTTTCTGGATGATGGGTCTAGTTAGTTTCATCATGTCTATCCCACTTGTATAATCATTAGCTATGCTAGGTGGTTATATTGTACCGGGTATGTTGTTGAGAAAAGCTGAACGAAATGGGGATCTTTAAAAAACTCGACTCACTGCTACATGTCCCATTACGATTAGCAATATTTTCTTTGTTGGTAAGTGTTGAAGAAGCTGATTTTAATTATTTCTTGGAACAAACCGAATCGATCAAAGGTAATTTGAGTATTCAGTTAACTAAGCTGAAAGATGCTGGCTAAGTCGATGTTTCAAAAGGATATAAAAATAACTATCCGCATACACTATGCAGCATTACACCAAAAGGAGTTTTGGCATTTGAAACCTATATCAATGATTTGGTAACGTATTTAAAACAACTAAAAAAGTCGTTTATCGATGGAATATGATAGATGTTCCAATAAAAAGCGGTTGTGTGGTCTGTTAGGTTATTTTCATATAGAATTTAAAAACCGATAACGATGAAAGATACTAAACAAAAATCCGTATTGTTGATTGACGATGATCAGGCAACTAATTATTTTCATCGTTTAATGATGAAAGAAACAATAGCTAATGCAAACATTAATGTAGCCATAGATGGCGAGCATGCGCTGCAATATATTACGTGTAATGTAGATTATGCTCATCTCAACACCATGGATTTACCGAATTTAATTGTGTTGGATTTGAATATGCCGCGTATGGGTGGTTTTGCTTTTTTGGAAGTAATGAAACACTTGCCTGAATTTATTCGAGAACAAATAGTTGTCTTGGTATTAACAACAACAGACAATGAAGAGTCGAAAGGTCAAGCAATGAAGTATGACATGGTCAAAGATTATTTGCATAAACCACTATCTAAAAATCAAATAGTCGACATTGCTTCCAAATATTTTGAAATGGATCAAGCAGCATAAGTTATTCTGAAACAAAA
Source organism: Flavobacteriales bacterium (assembly GCA_047634195.1). Taxonomy (GTDB): domain Bacteria; phylum Bacteroidota; class Bacteroidia; order Flavobacteriales_D; family Luteibaculaceae; genus JBLIDJ01. The sequence goes on along the minus strand of JBLIDJ010000125.1, from coordinate 2,900 downwards.
AAAGATCATACAATTACTGCATGACCTTTTTGTTATTGTTTACACCTTACAATGTGGATGAAGGAATTTCAGGCGCTTTGTTTGTTACTTTTAGCTTATCGTTTATTTCATAAGCAGGTATTCCAAAAGCAACACCTTCAATAGAAAACCCTTTTAGTTTTGAGCTAACAACCCCTATTACGGTTGCATTTTTATCTATAATTACACCTCCGCTATTACCGCCATTGATACTTGCATCAGTCTGAATTAGTTGACTACCGTTTTCAATGTTTCGCACACCAGAGATAATCCCTTTGGTAATACTTTGCGATAAATCTTCTCCAGAAGGGGTCCCTACAGCATAAATGTCTTCCGCTACTTCAATATCTTTTGAATTTGAAATATTAAAAGGGACTAAATTTTCGGCCTTTATTTTTATAAGAGCTAAATCGTGAATCTTACTTATTCGAATAATGGTAGGTTTGAATTCACGTTCGTCGTTTAAAACCACATTTAACTTCGCGGTATCTGAGATTACATGATAATTGGTAATGATATAACCATCAGGACTTACTATAAATCCACTCCCGTGGCCATCTTTTGTTTTAATAGTAACAGTTGATTTTATGGCTTGTTTTAATGAAGAAACATAGTTGCCATTGCTAACCAAAGGCATCATTTCAAATTTATTTTCTCTATCTAAATCACCTTTATCATGCATTAAAGAATCAACAACAGTATTATCTAAAAATTCAATCATTGAAAATTCCAATGCATCTTTGATAGCTTCATCTACTTTTTCACCACGTATTTTACTAGTGTTTTTTAAGTAACTGAAATGACCTGAAGTTGACTTGGTAGACTGACCGAAAATTGAATCGCCATAATAATCAAGTATAGTGTAGTCCATTGTAATATCAACATAATAGAAACCTCCAACTCTTTGATTTACATGGTGTAGCGTGTACTCTTCAATGTTGGCTTCTACTTTTAAATTGTTTAAGAAACTGTTTTTTAATACCTTATTAGTTGTATCAATGTATCCGTTTTCTTTTAGAATTTCATTAAGTGATTCAGAAAAAATAGTGTTATTAATCTTAAAGACCTCTGTGTCTTTATTACCTATTGATTCCTTGCTATCTTCATGATTCTTGTAATCTCGATAATTCAAAAAACCTCTGTAACGATTCTTGTCAGCCTCTAGTTCAATCCCGACTTTGCTAAAGTAAATTTCTTTGGCGTTTTCATCTCTAACAGGAAACGCTTTCATGTTTTTACCAATAGTCAATTGTTTCTCATAATTGTATGCTTTTGGACCCATATCTAATAATGGTGGCATCATCATAAGTAAACCAAACGGAACCCATGAAACGGCGTATAACCAGTGTCTTTTATATTGGCCAATAGCAATATTTTCATCCTTATATCCTTCTCTTTTCGATGTGATTTGTTTCGGATTAAAATCTCTTTTAACGAGATAATAACCATCTTTCTTTTTTGCTTTTTCACCATCGATATAGATGTTATTCCCTTTTTTAGTTTTTATAGCAATTTTTTGATACTGTGAATTCAATGTTGAAGCACAGTTTGCAAAAATAAAAATGGACAATAATAGTATGCTAATTCTTTTCATGATATAAAGTATTAAAGTTGATGTTGTTTTAATTCCAAGGTATTTTCACCCCAAGGTTTATATTGATAGAGTTATTGAAAAACACTAGTTCATCAGCAGGTGGCTGTGCTTCTCCAACTTTTTCAATAAATGCTCTTCTATTAATCTGTATATAGGGTGTTAAATTATCTAATGGATACTCATATGCTATACCAAGTGCATATACAAGTGAGCTCTTTATTTTTGACTCATAATGCATCAATTCATTGCTGTAGTTGATTTGTTCCCCGTTGTCGAGTTGTAAATTGTTGTACTTAATAGCAACTCCAAAATTCAATTCAAATGATAATCCTTTAAGTAATCCATCGAATGCGTTGTTGTTGTTGAATGCGTAGAACCGATACCCAACAGAAAAGTGTGCAATAGTGCTTGTTAATGTTGCCTCTTTTATTTCTGGATTCCTTCCATAAGAATTTACATTGATAGCAACTTTTTCTTCCTTAGGTAAGAAAAAATCCATGGTAATAAAGTTGGAAACTCTTTCATGACCTTTGAAGTCAAAAAACATTCCTAAACCATGAAAACCTTCATTAGTTAATCCTTTATGATTAGCAAAAGCATAGTGACCTCCTACAGCCATTTCTTTTTCCTCAAGTATTTGTGAAAATACACTTGAAAAAAAGAAAGTAAAACAAATAACTGAAAAAATTGATTTCATATAATTAAGTGCGATTAAGGGATAAAATAACGTACGCCTATATTGAGCGCGTATGAATTAGAAATACGTTTCTCGTTTACTTGGAAGTTTTTAAAAGTATCGGGTGCGTCACTGGAAACATATGGGTCATCTGGCAGTGTTAGATCCAAGAAATAATTGAATTTAATTTCTGAAAATACATCAATGGAGTTTAACTTTTTCATTACACCAAATGCTGCCGAACTTGTAAACAAGTAGCCAACTTTGTCTTCATATAATGTCATTAATGAATGGTACCCAAAATTTTGATTGCCAGATAAGGATGGATCTAATTGAAAATCATCAATGGACAACCCAAGGCCTGCATCAGCAGAAATATAAAAACCTATTTGTTCATCAAGGTTTCCGAGAATAAATTTTTTGAATCCTAAACTAAAAGTGAAAAAAGAGTTTTTAATAGTACAATTCTGACTTACTACGTCTTTAAAACCATCAAAACTTTCATTTTGGGTGTATGTTTCAAATTCGTATGTTTTTGGCAAGGTATAACTTGCGTAGCCAAAGTAACTGAAACTCTTTGAAAGAGTCTGTTCTGCCATGACAAAACCACCA
>JBLIDJ010000124.1:0-6088 GCA_047634195.1 Flavobacteriales bacterium | reverse complement strand
TTTCTTCTGGATTAGCCGATTCTTTAATTTCGTTTTTAAAGATAATTTCTGCGGCTCCTTTAGCACCCATTACAGCAATCTCTGCTGTTGGCCATGCGTAGTTCATGTCGGCTCCAATGTGTTTAGAATTCATTACATCGTATGCACCGCCATAAGCTTTACGAGTAATTACCGTAATTCTTGGTACAGTTGCTTCACAGAAAGCATACAACAATTTAGCACCGTTGTTTATGATTCCATGCCACTCTTGGTCGGTACCTGGCAAGAAACCTGGTACATCTTCAAACACTAATAATGGAATGTTAAATGCGTCGCAAAAACGCACAAACCGTGCCGCTTTATTAGATGAGTTGCTATCTAATACTCCTGCTAAAAAAGAAGGTTGATTCGCAACAATACCAATGCTTTTTCCTGCCAAACGAGCAAAACCAACTACGATGTTTTCAGCATAATCTTTATGCACTTCCAAAAACGAATCGGTGTCGATGGTTTCATTGATTACATCCCTAATGTCGTAAGGTTGATTAGGGTTATCAGGAATAATATTGTTTAGTTTTTCGCGTGTTTCATTACCCAAGTCATAAGGAACAGCAGGTGCTTGTTCTTCACAGTTTTGAGGCATGTAGCTCAACAATGCTTTCATGTTGTTGATACACGCAATTTCGTTGGCACAAGAAAAGTGTGTTACTCCCGACTTGGTGCTGTGTGCAGATGCGCCACCCAATTCTTCAGCAGTAACTTCTTCGTGTGTGACTGTTTTCACCACATTAGGCCCTGTTACAAACATGTATGAGGTGTTTTCAACCATCATAATAAAGTCTGTCAAAGCAGGTGAATAAACCGCTCCGCCGGCACAGGGTCCCATGATGGCAGAAAGTTGTGGTACTACCCCACTTGCCATGGTGTTTTTATAAAATATATCGGCATAGCCACCCAAAGACACAACGCCTTCTTGAATACGTGCTCCACCAGAATCGTTTAAGCCAATGACAGGTGCACCATTTTTCATGGCTAAATCCATCACACGGCAAATTTTCTCAGCATGTGCTTCGGCCAAAGAACCACCTAATACCGTGAAATCTTGTGAAAACACATAGATCAAACGACCATTAACTGTTCCGTATCCGGTAACTACACCATCGCCCAAAAACTTTTGTTTGTCCAAACCGAAATTGGTACTTCGGTGTGTAACCAACATACCAAGTTCTTCAAAAGACCCTTCATCCATTAAAAAGTGGATACGCTCACGGGCAGTTAGTTTTCCTTTTTTATGTTGCGAAGCGATACGCTTCTCTCCTCCACCTAGTTTGGCTTCGGCTATTTTATTTTCTAATAATGCTAATTTATCTTTCATAAATTCTTGTTTCGCTCAGGCCGTAAAGTTAAAAGGATTAGCATAATATGCCAATTTGAATTTCAATAAGGTATGGTATTCATTAAAGCTCATGCAATCGTTCGAAAAAATGAACATTTTCAGTGACTTAAAAGCTGGGAAATAAAAAATGCTTAAAGATTTAATCAGCTTATTACCGACTCTATACAAACCAATTCTTTGGATTTACATCTTGAAATGTTGTGCTTCAAGTAATAGATAATGTTGTTTCTTGAATCTATCAATTCAAGAAGGTTTATTTAAATACTGATGTTTTATTCAATTAATTTCTTTTCCAAAAAAAAAGAAAGAAAAATATCGGCTACTGAATTAGTTGCTAAATGACGCCTTCTATTTATCCTCTGGCTCAGGTTCAAACAAAATCATAGCAACAACAGGCACTACGGCAAGGCAAATGAGGAAAACCTTGTTCTTGGAAGAAAGATCCTGTCGTTTCCATTCCAACTTACCCGTTGTTTGGCTTATCGCTTGCACTTCGAAAACTGTCGTTTGAAGCCCTCCTCTTCGATTGTATATTTCTGTTAGCCGAGTATTGTCTGCTTCATAATATTGTACACATTTACGGAGCTTGCCATTGCTTCTGAATTTTTCGTGATAGACTTCTTTGTGATTTTCTTCGTGCCTTATTTTTTTAATAGCTCCCGTGTAATAATAATCCTTAGCTAATACTGAATAAGCATTATTTTTTTGATCACTTGGTTTTGATGTTTGGGTAATATGTCTTGTTTTATTAAGTGTCCCATCATTATCAAACATAGAATCCACCTGCACAGCAAAGCTTTCATAGTGTGTGATTTTCAACACATATCCAAATTTGTCGGTGTGAATCCATTGCCCGATATTTCTGTTTCCATCTGATGTTACCACATAACAGCCATTGGTATTATGAAACCCTCTCCCACGAGTGTTTCTTATGTTTTGGTCGCCACAGATAGTATCTGTTTGAGCTATGGTAACTTGCTGTAACAACAAGGAAAATACGAGTAAAATATGTTTCATGACAAGAAATATGGGCCGCACGAATATAAGTAATTTTATATAATGAACTTAATTCGTGTTAGCTCTATGCTACGAAGTATTTAATCAACAGTAAATCCATCAGCCAAATCACGGGCTGTTTCTATGAAAACAGGGGTATTGCTTGCTTTTCATCGGATATTAATACAACTCCCATTCTGCGATATGGTCGTGTGGTAGGTCGCTACTTTCCATTAGTCCTCTTCTAATGTTATAAAGATTTTTGATAGCGACTATACCGCTGTTTACCAGCCGACTAAGTGATTCACTGTACTTCCAAAATAAAATATTAAAACATTACAAACGCGTGTTCATATGTGTGCGTTTTTGCAGACATAAAACATTGTTTTCATGACGGAAATTTAAATTTTACAAATAGAAAAATGCTCTTTGTTTTTCTATTTAAATAAGTCAACATATTGCTCAAACAAGTAAAGCTTGCCACGCTTACCTCCAGTTAATTCTTTCAGGATATTAAGCCTTTCTAGCTCGTCTAAGATTTTGTAAGCCGATGGTGGAGAAAGTTTCGTGATTTCTTTCACGCGGTTAATGGCTATCACGGGTTTTTGAAACAACTCGTTCACAACCAACTGTGCATTGGTTGCTCTACTTCCCAGTGTGTTTAGTTTCACTTCTATTTCTTTCTGAAGTTTCAATATACCATCGAAAGTGACGATACTATTTTTTGCTATTTCAATGACGCCTGTCAAGAAAAACTTGCACCAATGCAAGACATCACTCTTTTCCCTCACCGCCGTCAAGTTATCATAGTATAAAGTTCGGTGTCGTTCAAAAAAATCGGATAGGTACAAAATAGGCCGTTTCAGTATTTTTTTCTCTACCAAAAACAAGATAATCATTAACCTACCTACACGTCCGTTTCCATCCAAAAACGGGTGAATGGTTTCGAATTGATCATGAATCAAAGCTACTTTTAACAACATCGGAAAATAATGCTCATCGTCGTGCGCAAATTTTTCTAAATCACGCATGTACTCATTTACTTGCGTATGCACGAGCGGGATAAAACGCGCATCACTAATGCTAGCGCCCCCTATCCAATTTTGACTCGTCCTAAACTCTCCTGGCAATTTATGTTTTCCTCGCACACCATCGAGCAAGGTACTGTGTGTTGCTTTTATGAGTCTGGCAGAAAACGGTATTATTTCTAAGTTAGTCACCGCATCGTTTAGTGCTTTTACGTAGTTCTGAACTTCTTCCCAGTCGTCTCTTTTTTCTTCTGCAATATCTTCTTTAGCCAAAAGAGCTTCTTCCATGTTGGTTTTTGTCCCTTCAATTTTGGTAGACTGTGTTGCTTCTTTCACCACATGTAGGTTGACAAACAAGTCTATGTTGGGTATGTACTCCGAGTACATGTCCAATCTCCCTAATTGCCTGTCTGCTTGACTTAATAGGTTAATCAACTCCAGGTCTTCAACCAACCATTTTCTGTGTATGAAACTGGGCTGAAAACTTTTATACATCCCTTGACTGATGTTGACACCTGATGTAAATTCCTTCATCGTGATTTTATTAGGAGATACAGTTAATTAAATTTTTTGTTGTTTTCTTAATTAAGGAGTTGTTTAATTAAAGTTATGGAGGGTTGTTAATTTACCAAAATGGTATTTAAAATTAATTATCGATTAATCCTTTAATGAACTGACACGCGTTAAGGTATAGTTTATTTCGATTTTTGAAGATAAGCTTTCTAAAAATCATATTGGTTGTTCCTTGTGGTAATTAAGCTACTAATTAATATTTTAGTTATTGACTTAATTAAGGCTCGTCACTAATTAAATGCTTGGCATATTTTACTCTGCTTTTAATGCAATTTTACTTACTACTTTCAAGCCGCAGAGCCTCCAGTAAAAGACCAGAAACAGGCAAACAATCCAACAACACACAACAAAATCAACTGAATAGGGTTGCTTTTTTGCCCAAACATAATCTGCTCCATACAATAAGGCAAAAGCAAACCAGAAAGTTATTATTATCATTTTTTTATATTCCAAGTGCGATTTCCCAAATTCAAGGATTGCTATAAAACATATAGCGTGCAGGGCTCCACATAATGTCCCATAAACACAAAACAATCCTAATATTGAAAGAATTTGTAATGAAGGTTCTATATTATCGGTGTCAAACCCATTACTATCGAAACTATTAAAATAAAATTGCATCCAATTATCAATCAACTCCCTATCAGTAAGAATATGAAAAGGCTTCTGATAATATGCTAAATCAAAATCAGACAACTTATTAAACACTTCTTCTAAAACTAACCTTGAATCGATTGCAGCATTAAACTCTAAGCCAAAATTAGCCCAATTGTATAGACTACCTCCAACCACAAATAAATTAACTATTCTGGAATATTAAAAGGCAAGAATGGGATTACTAAATTTTGAGGCTTAAAAAACAATAAAAAAATACCAACAATAACTATCACAACTATATTCAAAAGCACAGCTTTTAGTGAGATTAAATTATCATGATAATAATTTAATCGTTTTTCAGTAATCCATTTGACATTGAACTCATCATTATTTTGATTTACCCAACATTCAGAAAATTTATAATTATCAAGAAACGATGTAACTTTTTTATCTTGAAGTTTTTGTACTTGTCCTGTATTTGGATCAGAAAATGAAAAGAAATTGTAACTAATATCTAGAAACATAAATATTCCTATGAAAGAAAGAAACAACCACCAACCACCTATACTTCATGCCTTTAATTATTAGTCTGTATTGCCTTCTAACATTATCATTAATTTATCAAACATCGTATCAGATGTGTTTTCTTTAGAAAAAAAACATCTTACTCATGGCGCACAAAAAATTTTTTCGTCCTCCTCAGTACCAGGTCTTGCCGCTCGTCCATTTGCTAATCGAAGGCCTCTATACCAAACCCTTGCTCTTATAGGAATCATACCATCTTTCAAAATAATGTTTCTAAAAACCACATCAGCTTCAATTACTTGACTTTGAGGTAATTTTTCCATTCTCAATAATTGATACAAAACATCATGCACTAAAGAACCTCTCATAGAGCTCAACGTATCTATTGTTGGCCCACTTGCCCCGTCCCAAGCATACCCATTACTTACTCTCAATTCTCCATCTTCTTTCAGTGTAACCAATTCTTCAATTTCACAACTAAAACCTTTGATATCAATGGTTATTTCAAAATCTTCTCTTAACTGATACTTATATTTATTCAGTTTTCTATAGCATGCTCTTTCCATGATTTATTTTTTAAAAATGTGTTTTCACAAATTAATTAGCATATGTTTTGAGGAATATCTTAATTCTTAAAAGATTACATCGATATTTACACTAGAGTTTTAGCGAAACAAAACTCAAACAAAAGATAGAAACGTTTCAAGCATTTGTCAACGCAGAAAAAGTGGCATCTTAACCAAGTAAAAAGTGGTGCTAAAAATCTTTAAAGTGGCTTGAGATAAAATCCCTTATTAGGCTTTTAAATTATTTTACACTTTCGATAAGCAAAAAATAATTGGCACTTCCAATTAGCAACAACCCTCCATTAGTATTTACGACTAAGGCCATCAAAAAACGCCTTGAAAAAGCCGTTTAAATCATTATTTTTATTATTGACATTAAAGTATTAATTTTGTACCGCTTTTTAGGAGGTGATTATAGTGAAGAGGGG
>JBLIDJ010000123.1:0-6119 GCA_047634195.1 Flavobacteriales bacterium | reverse complement strand
GAAATTGAAGCCTATGCGCTTCAATGTACTTCCGACGAGTCAGAACTGCTCAACAAAATAAACAGAGATACCCATATCAATGTGTTGCAACCAAGAATGCTTTCTGGAGCGTTTCAAGGGAGATTACTCAGCATGTTGAGTCACATGGTTAATCCTGTGTTTATCTTGGAAATTGGCACCTATACTGGTTACTCCGCTTTATGCTTAGCCGAAGGATTGACAAAAAACGGAAAACTACTAACCATAGATATCAACGAAGAGTTGGAAACAAGATGCCGTTCTTTTTTTGATGAAAGCCTGTATGCTCAACAAATAGATATGAAAATTGGCGATGCGATGGAGATAATCCCAACCATTCAGGAAGAGATAGACCTTGTTTTTATCGATGCCGACAAAGCCAACTATTCAAATTATTTTGAACTTTGTTTGCCCAAGCTCCGAACTGGAGGGTTTATGATTGTAGACAATGTACTATGGTCAGGCAAAGTACTACAAGAAGCAAAACCCAACGACATTGAAACAGAGGCATTACAGGTTTTTAATGAAAAATTGAAAAATGACTCGCGCGTTAGCCAAGTGCTTTTGCCTGTCAGAGATGGGTTAACCCTCATCAGGAAGTTATAATTTGACAATCCTTTTTTTACCAAAAACCCCCTTAAAGATTTCTTTAAGGGGGTTTTGAATTACATAATTTATTCCGAAGAATAAGTTGTTATTATTTAATCTCTAAAGCAAAAGGTATTCTTGCTTGAATTCTATCTTTTTGTTGTAAATCCTTGATGAACGCTAATTCTTTCATAAAAGGCAGATCGTCACCAACAAAAGTGGAAATGATAGTTTGAACAGACATACTACCAAATTCCTCCATCAATTCTTCCAATGGGGCTTTTAGTCTTGGTAATTTTATAGTTCTGTAGTCTGTCAAGTTAACTTGCTCAGCAGCATACGCTATAGCCTCATTTAAGCCTCCAAACTCATCAATCAATCCAATCTCCATGGCATCAACTCCAGACCAAACTCTACCTTGTCCAATAGCGTCTACTTCTTCTTTGGTCATAGCTCTTCCTTCAGCTACTTTCGAAATAAAGTCATCGTAAATGTTATCTACTCCCTTTTGAATAATAGAAAATTCATAATTATCTAATGGACGAGCCATGCTACCTAGATCAGAATGGGTATTGGTGGTGATACCATCAAACTGAATTCCGAGTTTATTATTGAATAATTTTTTAGCATTTGGCAACATTCCAAAAACTCCGATAGATCCTGTGATGGTGTTTTTTTGAGCAAAAATACGGTCGGCAGCACATGCAATGTAATAACCACCAGAAGCGGCAACGTTACCCATACTTACCACAAGTGGTTTTGCTGCTTTAGCCAATACTGTTTCTCTCCAAATAACGTCGGAAGCAAGTGCGCTACCTCCAGGAGAATTGACACGAAGTACAATGGCTTTAATACTACTGTCTAATCGTGCTTTTTTAATGGCTTTTGAAATTCGCTCTGAGCCAATCACCTCATCACTACCTTCACCACTTTGTATGCCTCCTAAAGCATAAATGACAGCAATTTTTGATTTGTTAAAACTTAATTCAGCTAATGGTTTAACCGACTTTACTTTCGCTTTTGTGTACTTTTCAAAAGCCACGAAATGAATATCATCACTGTCGCTTAAACTTAACTTTTCACGAAACACAGTTTCCAATTCATCTGGGTATTTAGCTCCGTCAATTAATTGATATTTCACCGCATCTTGTGTAGATTGTATTTTTAGGCTATCGGCTAATGCATTTAATTCTTCAGAAGAAATCCCTCGTTCAGCTGCAATTCCATCAACAAGGTGATTCCAGATACCACCCACATATTTTAGTGTTTGCTCTTTATTTGCCTCACTCATATGATCTAACATAAACGGCTCAACAGCACTTTTGAATTTATTGTTTGATCCTCTAATGATTTGCATGTCTATCTCTAGCTTGTTCAACATATCTTTCAGGAAATAGGTTTGAGCACTTAACCCTTTCCAGTCAATAACACCCATTGGATAAAGATAAATCTCATCTGAAACTGAGGCTAAATAATAAGCTCCTTGTGTTAAAACCTCCCCATAGGTAACAATCCATTTTCCAGATGTTTTAAAATCTAACAAAGCATTTCTCACGTCTTCCAGACTAGCCATACCCAAAGCGATACTAGACAAGTTGAGGTTAATCCCTTTTATTCTATCGTCTGATTTAGCTTTTTCTATGGTGGCCAATACTTCGTCTAACCCAATATTAGCTATACTAGAAAAATCATTGAAGTTGAATTTTATATCACTTGGGTTACTACGTTCCTTAATAGGTATGTCAAAAGACATAGTTAACACAGAGTTGCTAGACACATATACGTTTTTCTCTGCATCATTAAAAGATCCTGCAGTCATGCTTACCACTCCAGTAATCATGATTCCACACAAAAACAACAATACTAGCCCTGACAAGATCCCACCAAGCATAGATGCGAACATAAATTTGAAAAACTGTTTCATATACGTTTTATTTAATTTTACGAAACAAATATAAATTCAACTTTCACCACTCATGGTAAGAGTTACATCAAAGGTGTTTTATTTGTGTCAATGGTTTTAATCCGCATTATGTATTAGAACTTTATGATGAGAATTGAAATAACAATAAAAAGAATGCAGTGAGTTCATGAATTCTTTTGAGAACACACAGGAATGAATAAACATTATGTTTTACAATTTTAAGCATAGCTATCGTCATCATTGAAGACATTACGCATTTTAATTTCTTCCATATTGATTTATTAAATAACTAACATACTACTCGATGGAGATGCTTACAAATCTGCGTTGACGATCTTTAACTATTCTTGTGCTATTTTAACGTTAGTTCAAGCCGTAATAATTTTTCTATTGCATCATGAGGGTTTTATACATTTGCCATATGCAAACACATCTCTTTTCATTATTACTTGGAGGAAACCAAGGAAACGAAGTAGCGCTTTTTGGTGAAGTCAGAAAAAGTATTGAATGCTCACTTGGAACAATTCAAGACGTATCACTCATTTATACATCACCCGCTTGGGGTTTTGAGTCAAGTCCTTTTACCAATCAAGCCATGACAGTATTGTCTGATGTAGAGCCCACCAAATTCATGACAAAACTACTAGCCATAGAACAAGAATTAGGTCGCATAAGAAACAATGAAGGGGGTTATACTTCACGCAACATAGACATAGACATATTACTAATTGACGGATTAATCATTTCTACACCAACACTCACAGTTCCACATCCAAGAATGCACGAACGCAAGTTCGCTTTAACACCTTTAACTGAAATAGCTAGTAATCAGATACATCCCATAAAAAAACAATCTATCAGCGCGTTATTGCAACAGTGTATGGATAATTCCGAAGTTACCCCCATTTAAATAAGTACAACAATGGGCTTTAGCTTTTAAAACCAAGTGCTTAAGCACTTTGTTATGAAAAAAAGTATGCCTATTATTGCAGAATATTAAACACTAGTATTAAACAAATCATAATGAAAATTAACAACTTAAAATCACTTGCTGTAGTAGCTTTAGGAGCTATTGTTTTGGCAAGTTGTGGTGGTTTAGGTAAAATGTCGAAATATGTTGAAACAGTAACATATGACCTTACCCCTAATCCTTTAATTGTTCAAGGCGACAGTATTACTATTACAATTAATGGTAAGTTTCCTGGAAAATATTTTGACAAAAAAGCAGAAGTAACCCTTACTCCTACTTTATTTCATGGTGAATCTGAATCATCTTTCAAAAGCGAATCATTTCAAGGTGAAGATGCTGCTGGAAATGAAACAGCAGTTTCTTACGAAGAAGGTTTGACCTTTATATACACTGACAAGATTGCTTACAACAAAGCAATGGATATCTCAGATGTAAAAATCAAAATTGAAGGCAAAAGAGGTAGTAAAGTATTAGAATTTCCTGCTTTTGCCATTGGAAAAGGTGTTATTACAACTCCATACTTACTTGAGAATGACGATAAAGCAACTGTCGCTAAAGACAACTTTAAACGTGTTACCTCTCACGATCAAAAATCAACCATCAACTATTTGGTAAACTCTTCTGCTGTAAGAAGTGCTGAATTAAGAGATGCTGACATTAAAGAATTGAACACTTTTATCAAGGATGCTTCAAAAGACGAAGCTATTGCAATGAAATCTTTATCTGTTTTGGCTTACGCTTCACCAGAAGGAGAAATTAGCAAAAATGAAAACTTGGCTCACCAACGTGCTGCTTCTGCAAGTAAAGTTGTAGCTAATCAATTGAAAAGAAACAAAACCAAAGCTGGCGAAGGTTTCTACAATGAAATTCCTAAAGGTGAAGATTGGATTGGTTTCAAAGAACTAATGCAAAATTCAAAAATTAAAGACAAAGAGTTGATCTTACGTATTCTTGAAATGCAAAAAGATTTGACAACACGTGAAAAAGAAATCAGAAACTTAGCAGCTACCTTTGTTGCTATTGAAAAAGAGATTCTTCCTAAGTTACGTCGTTCTCAAATGACTCTTAACTACGAAATCACGGGTAAGTCTGATGAAGAAATTTCAAACTTAGCAAAAACTGATGCTTCGAAGTTAAACGCTGAAGAGTTATTATACGCTGCTACTTTAACAGAAGATCTTGATGCACAAATGGCTATCTACAAAAAAGCAGAAGCTCAATTTGCTGCTGACTACCGTGGATCTAACAATGTTGGATTGGTATTGTTAAAGCAAAACAAACTGGATGAAGCAAAAGCACAGTTTGAAAAGTCTATGGCTATTCAAGAATCTGCTGAAGCGCATAACAACATGGGTATTGTTGCTCGCTTAAAAGGTGATCGTTCAGCTGCTGCTGAACACTTCAAAAAATCGGGTAACGAAGATGCTACTTACAACTTAGGTTTAGCACAAGTACAAATGGGTGACTACCGTTCTGCGGTTAACAACTTTGGTGGTGCTCAAACATTAAATGCAGCGTTGGCTTATGCCCTTAACGGAAATGGTAGCCAAGCATTGAAAATCGTTGAAAAAGCTGAAAAAGAATCAGCAAACGACTTCTACGTTGCTGCTGTTATTAGTGCTAGAACGAACAACGCAGATCAAATGGTGAAAATGCTTAAAGCAGCTATTGCAAAAGACGCTAGCTTAAAAACAAAAGCAATGAACGATCTTGAATTCAGAGACTTTTTAACGAATGAAGCTTTCGCTGCATTGGTAAAATAAATTGATATTGTTGAGCATTGCTCATCACTATTATTAAAAACTCTTGGGGATTTCTTCAAGAGTTTTTTTTGTATCTATATCATTGGTTTTCGAAATAATTCAATTAAACCACATTATTAATATAAAACGCAATAATTAACGCTAGTTAACTGATTAACAAGTAATTACATTGTAGTATTTTTCACTCAAAATTGGATACTTCTGCTAATAGGAGGTAAGGTGTCAACTCACTCTTAATCAAGGAGAAATGTTTCTTAATTTAAAATCCCTGAATTATTCAGGTTAAAAAAATTGCCATATGGGTAAGCCTCTTAATTTTGTAACAAATTAAAATCGCATGCAAGACGGTATTGTAATATATCCTGACAAAAAAAAGCAAGAACGCTATGACAAAGCGTATCTAAGAATGGCTGTAGAATGGGCAAAACTATCTCATTGCAAACGCCGTCAAGTAGGTGCCATCATTGTCAACAACGGAATGATAATCTCTGATGGGTACAATGGTGCTCCTTCTGGTTTTGATAATTGCTGTGAAGACGATAACTACGCCACACATTGGTATGTACTTCATGCTGAAGCTAATGCCATCTTAAAAGTGGCAAAGTCAACTAACAATTGTAAAAACGCTACCCTCTACCTAACCTTGTCTCCTTGCAAAGAATGTAGTAAGCTCATACTCCAATCGGGTATTCAGCGTTTGGTGTACATCAATGAGTACAAAGACACTTCAGGAATCGATTTTTTGAAGGAAGCCAATATTCAAATAACTAGAATAGCAGAAATATAGATGGAGAATAAAAATAGAGTACAGGCATTTTACCCCTTATTTTTTGTGTTAATGCTCCTACTTGGAGTA
>JBLIDJ010000122.1:0-6226 GCA_047634195.1 Flavobacteriales bacterium | reverse complement strand
TACAGCAATAGCAGATTTCTCAACTCTCAATTTCGATCCATCGCAGTCAATTAACACATTTGTGTCTGTCACTTCAAGAATTTTTCCGTGAATACCACCAATGGTTACTACTTTGGTTCCTTTTTCTAGGTTTTCTCTAAACGCTTTCGCTTCTTTCGCTTTTTTTGCTTGTGGGCGAATCATGAAAAAGTAAAAGATAACGATTACTCCTATCCAAGGTAAAAGTGATACGATTGGGTTTTGATCTGCTCCAGCTTGTGGAGACATTAATAAAGTTAATAATTGCATGTGCTTATTATTTATGTGTATTTGGTACTATTATATTTCCGTGTAACACCACTATGTTAGTAGCAGGGCTTGTATTTGCAACCACAGTGATGGACTTATGCTGTTGCCCTTCTTTTCCTTCCGAATTGAACGTAACACTAAAGCTACCTTGCTCTCCTGGATTAACAAGTGTTTTCGGCCAGTTTTTCGCAACGGTACAACCACAAGATCCTTTTACCGATTCTATAAGCATTGGCGACGATCCAGTGTTAGTGAAAAAGATAGTCGTATCGAAACGTTCTCCTTGAACTAACTCTCCAAAATTAATTTTTTGGTGTAGAAAAGTTAAGGATGCCAAATCTTCAGCGCTAGTGTTTGTTGCGTGCGGGTTTTTTATTAAATCAGAGGTTATTTGTCCGTCGCCATCCTTGTCTGTCAATCGACAAGATACTGCTAACAATAATCCGACACTTAAAATCAATATCTGTTTCATATTATTCCATTAATCCCCTACCCATTTTGCTTATCTCTCCTGATTCGGTCAATTCTGAGAATAAGTTATCCAAAATACCATTGATAAACGACTTACTTTTAGGAGTGCTATAAAACTTAGCAATCTCTATAAACTCGTTCATGGTTACTTTAATAGGGATGTTTTTAAATTGTTTTGCTTCTGTTACTGCTAGTTTCATTACCAACATATCCATTAAGGCAATTCTATCTATGTCCCAGTTTTTAGCTTTCTCTTTTATCAATGCATCCAGGCTTTCTGAGTCAGAAATTACATTTCGGTAAAGCGTTTTTGCAAAAACTAAATCTTCTTTGTCTCTGTAAAGGGGTAAAATTTCAACATAATCGTTGTCTGTAGCTTCCCATTTTTTCATAGTTTTGATAATCATAGAAGCTATCAAATCCAAATCATCTATCCAATAGATAGACTTATCTTCCAAATGATCTTGAATACGCTCGTTGTTAGCGATAAGCTGTTTGAACATTTTTATGACAAACTCTCTATCTAAATCAAATGAAGTTTCTGGCTCGTTAAGGTACGCTTTGTAAAAATCAGTTTCCACCAATTCTTTAAAAACAGCTCTCACCAAATCATCTTCTTGCGTCCACGATACTTTATGGTCTGCTCGTTTAGATGACAAAGCCTTATTATCTCTAATAAGTTTCAACATGGCGTTATCTACAAACTTGGTCAAAGGATTAAGGTCTAACTCAGTAGCCATACGTCTCTTTTTGCCTTCTTCCATTTTTCGTTGTGCCAAAAAATGGAGTTCAGCCATCAAGTCAAATAAATACGCATATAATTCTTCGACCTTGTTGAGGCTGAAAAGCAACTCTTTTTCGCCGCTTACCAAATCATTTTTCTCTGACTGGAAATAGGCATACAAAGCTTGTAAAACCTTTATTCTTATGTGACGCCTGTTCAGCATATTTGTTTTTTCAGTATGTATTAAAACGACAACTTAACTTTACCCATTGCTTTTATTCTAGCTTCTGCCATTTGGTTTGCAGCTAAATAAGTAGGGATATTTTCTTGTTTTGATTTTTTGATAATATCTAAGGTCGTTTGATAGATGTTTTCAGTTTGCAACATAGCTGCATCTCTGTTGTATCCAATAACCTCAGAATAGCAATTGATAATACCTCCTGCGTTGATTAAAAAGTCAGGCGCATAAATGATTCCATGCTCCATTACTTTTCTACCATGCTCTACTTCATTAGCCAATTGATTGTTTGCCGCACCAGCAATGATGCTACATTTCAATTTGCTAAGCGTATCGTCGTTGATGGTTGCACCCAATGCACATGGTGCATAAATGTCCATTTCTGTTTCATACACTTTGTCCAAAGGTACTACGGTTGCATTGTAAGTTGTAGAAACTCTTTTCAATACGTCTTCGTGAATATCACTAATCATGACATTCGCTCCTTCTTCGCTCAATAATTTCACCAAGTATTCACCCACATGTCCAACACCTTGAACCATGATTTTTTTACCGGTCAAACTATCGGTTCCATATTGTTCTTTAGCAGCAGCTTTCATACCCATGTACACGCCATAAGCTGTAACTGGTGAAGGATCTCCCCCACCTCCCATGCTTTCTGGTAAACCAGCAACATGTTTGGTTTCCATAGCTACGTAAGAAATATCTGCAGTAGAAATTCCAACATCTTCAGCGGTAATGTATTTTCCACCTAGACTATTCACAAATCTTCCAAAACGTCTGAACATTGCTTCTGACTTGTCTTTTCTTGAATCTCCAATAATGACAGCTTTACCACCACCTAAGTTCAATCCTGCAAGTGCAGACTTATAAGACATACCTCGCGAAAGACGTAACACATCGTTTAAAGCCTCCATCTCATTATTGTACATCCACATACGTGTACCGCCCAAAGCAGGGCCTAGTACCGTGTTGTGCACAGCAATGATGGCTTTTAGCCCTGTTGCTTTATCTTGACAAAAAACAACTTCTTCATGGTCAAACATGGACATCTGAGAAATAACTGGATTCTCAGCTAAAATTGAATTATTTATGGTGCTCACTTCCATCTTTTAAGGCAATAGGTTATTTTAATTGTTTAACTCAGAAATAACTACTTTTGAATCGCTATTTAAAAAGCAGCGTTTTCATTCAAAAACGTGTGCAAAAATAGTAATTTTTATAAGCCTGTTTATCAAACTATCGAATGAAACACCTCAGCTACCTCAACAAATATTTTTTAAGATACAAGTCAAGACTATTGTTGGGTATTATATTCATCATCATCACCAATCTTTTTGCCATTGTTTCGCCAAAAATTGTTGAATATGCCTTTAACTTGGTCAATGAATCTATTACCATTTTTACCGATGTAAAAGAGGGGGGTGCATATGTAAATCCAGATTCCTTAGATACTGTCACTCAATATGTTCCTTTTGTAAAAGAATGGCTCTCGTTTGACAACGAAGCCAATTACCTTAAATCAATTGGGGTGTTAACACTGCTTTTGAGTTGCTTGTATTTAATCTTAGCACTCCTTAAAGGGCTCTTTTTGTTTTTCACCAGACAAACAATTATCATCATGTCGCGCTTGATAGAATATGATTTGAAAAATGAAATATTTAATCAATACCAACGCCTTAGTATGTCGTTTTACAAACGAAACAACACGGGCGACATCATGAATAGGATAAGTGAAGATGTTGGAAAGGTGAGAATGTACCTCGGCCCTGCCATTATGTACACCATCAATTTGATCATCCTTTTTATTCTTTCCATCATTGCTATGCTGAACGTCAATGTGGAATTGACTTTATACGTGCTTGTTCCATTGCCTATCATGAGCTACAGCATTTACAAGGTTAGTAACATGATTAATCGTAAAAGCGAGCATGTACAACGTCAACAATCTGCTTTATCTACCTTTGTGCAAGAAGCATTTTCAGGCATACGCGTACTAAAAGCTTACAATCGCACAGATGCATCTAGCCAAGATTTTGCCAATGCCTGTGAAGATTACAAAGGAAAAAGTTTGACCTTGGTGAAAGTCGATGCTTTGTTTCATCCCATTATTATTCTTCTTATTGGCTTAAGTACCATTATCACTATTTACATTGGTGGTGTGCAAGTACTTGCTGGTGAAATAACCATTGGTGTAGTTGCCTCGTTTGTGATCTATGTAAACATGCTTACGTGGCCTTTTGCAGCTGTTGGTTGGGTTACTTCTCTGGTACAGCGCGCTGCTGCATCGCAAGAGCGTATCAACGAGTTTTTGAAAATAGTTCCAGAAATAAGCGCAGCTCCTAACCCGAAACTTTTTAGTGTTGGAGATATTAACTTCAATAAAGTGGGGTATACTTATCCCGATAGTGGTATTGTTGCCCTAAACGATGTTTCTTTCACTATTAAACAAGGGGAAACAGTTGCCATTATTGGTAAAACAGGTTCTGGAAAAACAACCATTGCTCACCTACTCACACGACAATACGATGTTACCTCAGGTACATTGACGATCAACAACCAAGCTATTGATGGCTTATCGCTAGCTAGCTTGAGGCAGCAAATTGGTTATGTACCGCAAGATGTGTTTTTGTTTTCCGACAGTATTAGCAACAACATCGGATTTGGGTTGGAAGAAAGTGATGACAGACAACGTAAAATAGAACAAGCCGCCAAAGATGCCGATGTGTATGAAAACATTACGGGCTTCAAAAATGGGTTTAAAACCATACTTGGCGAACGAGGCATCACACTGTCTGGAGGACAAAAACAACGGGTTAGCATAGCACGAGCAATCGTTAAGGAGCCAGACATTCTTATTTTTGATGATTGTCTGTCTGCGGTAGATACAGCTACCGAAGAAAAGATTTTGACAAGCCTTAAATCCATTATGCTCAACAAAACGAGCCTTATCATTAGCCATCGTGTTTCCACCATCAAACATGCACACAAGATTATTTTCTTGGAAAACGGAAAAATAGCCGAAGAAGGAACCCACGACCAACTAATTGACAGCCAGGGATTTTACTACGAACTTTTCCAAAAACAATTATTGGAAGAGGAAAAAACTTCCCAATAAATTTGATGGTATGTGAATTTTTCTAATTTTGTTCAGCACACTTAACCGATTTTAGGAGACTGAACAATGGCAGAAGGACATGACAACCGAGAAGAAATATTCTCAAAAGCAGTAAGAGCAGGTAAAAGAACTTACTTTTTTGACGTAAAATCAACGAAAGCAAATGATCTTTATTTAACTATCACAGAAAGCAAAAAGCGCTTTCATGATGACGGTAAAGTATCTTACGAAAAACATAAACTGTTTTTGTACAAAGAAGATTTCGAGAAATTTGCCGACGGACTGAACGAAGCGATAGAAAAAATTTACAGCATCAACGATGATTCTCCAACTAAGTCAGATGAGTACGCTGCAAAAGAAGAAACAGAAGAAGTAGAAATGGAAGCCATTTCAAAAACTGAATTTACAGACGTAAGTTTTGAAGACCTTTAATATTCATTTATTCTCTTTTCATTCTCAAGCTGCCTTTATGTAAGGGCAGCTTTTTTTATAGGTACTTGTAATGAAAAAAACGTTTAGTGGAGCTCCGTGGGAAAAACAAGTGGGCTATTGTCGTGCGTTGAGAGTTGGTAACTTAATTGAGGTTTCGGGCACTACAGCTATGGGCAGTGACAATCAAGTAATAGGTGTCAATGATATTGCCACACAAACAAAACACATCATAGAAACGGCCGAAAAATCCTTGCAAGAATTAGGCGCATCGCTCACTCATGTGATTCGCACCCGAATGTACACGACCAACATAGCTCTTTGGGAAGAAATAGGTGCCGTTCATGGTCAGTATTTCGAAGAGATACAACCAACGACTACGCTTGTTGAAGTTTCGAAACTCATACACCCAGACTTACTTATAGAAATAGAGTTTACGGCTCACCTAGATGTTTAGAAAAACCAACATACCTTGGTGGGCATGGTTGCTCTTGCTTAAAATTGCTTACGTGGTTTGTTTGGCGTTTTTCCATCCACAAGCGTGTTTTTCTACCGATGCTTATGGCTACCTAACCATGGCCGAAAACATTTGGAACTTCGGCACTAGTTCTCGCAACGAATTGCCTCCTTTACTTTTCGATACACTTAGAACTCCTGGTTATCCCTTATTCATAATCCTCACAGGTGGATTGTATTCCGTTTGGTTTACGGTTATGGCTCAGCAGCTTGTGCATGTATTGGCCGCTTTTTGCCTATACAAACTCATTAAGCATTTTCAGGTTTCTGAAAAGGTAGCCAAACTAGCGGCTGGTATCTATTTGCTCGACATTCCCAGTTTTGTTATCAGTACTTTTTTATTGTCCGACATTTTATTTCAGGCTTTACTGGTTTTCTCTTTTTTCTTTTTACTCAAAAAACAATCGCTTTGGTGGAGTGCCATTATGTTGGTACTGGCCTG
>JBLIDJ010000121.1:0-6421 GCA_047634195.1 Flavobacteriales bacterium | reverse complement strand
GTTACTGGAGAATCTGAAACAGTAAGTAAAATATCGGGTGATAAATTGTTTGCTGGAGGTAAACAAACCTCTGGAGTTATCGAGATGGAAGCGCTAAAATCTGTAGAACAAAGTTACCTCACACAGCTGTGGAGTAACGATGTATTTAGCAAAAACAAGGAAGACGGCTTCACAACCTTAACTAATAAAATTAGCAAAAAATTCACGATAGCAGTACTCAGTATTGCTTTTGTTTCAACAACGTTTTGGCTTTTTGCGGATGCTTCAAAAGCAGTGAATGTTCTCACTGCAGTTCTCATTATTGCCTGCCCTTGTGCCATTGCACTCTCTGCTCCTTTTACCTTTGGAAATTTACTGCGCATCTTCGGAAAGTTAAAATTCTACGTCAAAAACGCTTCTGTTATTGAACAGCTGGCTGAGATTAACACCATCATTTTTGATAAAACTGGCACCATCACGTCCAACAAAAAAAGCAGAGCGCAATATGATGGAATGGATTTAAACCCTTCAGAAGAAACATTATTAAAAAACACACTTCGTGGTTCTAATCATCCATTAAGCAGAACGCTTTATGATATTTTGGATGAACATCATATTATTTCACTCAATCATTTTGAAGAACATTTAGGAAAAGGGATTGTAGGAACTTACAACGAAAATCATATAAAAATTGGATCAGCAAGTTTTGTCGGCACTCAAGAATCTACAATTCTAAACACGCAAGTACACATTAGTGCAAACAATAAATATAAAGGAAAATACACCTTTTATAATAGCTATAGAAAAGGACTATCAAAATTATTCAACAAACTGAAGAAGAACTACGATTTAGTCATTCTGTCTGGAGATAATGAAGGTGAATTTGACAATCTCAAAAAGTTGTTGCCTTCAAAAACGAAACTAATTTTCAATCAAAAACCAAATGATAAGCTAGACTACATTAAATATCATCAAACTGAAGGTGCAAAAATCTTGATGATTGGTGACGGTCTAAATGATGCTGGAGCATTAGCTCAAAGTAACGTTGGCATTGCACTATCCGAAAACGTGAATGTGTTTTCCCCTGCTTGTGATGCCATTTTAGATGCTTCAAAACTCAATCAGCTTAACAAATTTATTAGTGCTTCAAAAAGTGCTATCAAGATTATAAAATGGAGTTTTCTGTTGTCATTTATTTACAACATTATAGGCCTCTACTTTGCAGTCACAGGACAATTAGCTCCGGTTATCGCAGCTATTCTCATGCCTTTAAGCTCTATTAGCATCGTCGTATTTACCACTATTGCCACTAACCTTTTGGGTAGAAAAATCCCATCCTAAATCCTTCCCAAAGGAAAGGGCTTTTACGGATAAGAGAAACTGAGTAAGCACATAGTAGTTCCCTTTCCTTGAAGAGGGTTGGGGTAAGGAAAATTTATAATCCAAACATGATAAAAATCATATTTTAAGAACGCGTTCGAACGTAATTTTGAACCATAACTTCTAATAGGTATGAGTGTTATATATATTTTACTAAGTATCAGCATTATTATTGCTGTTGTGTTTTTTATTGCATTTATAACTGCAGTGAGAAAAGGACAGTTTGATGATAGTTATACACCTTCTGTTAGAATGCTTTTTGATGACGAACTCGTTAAAAAGGAACCAAAACCATCTATTAAAATCAAAAAAGACTAATTAAATTACTATGGAAGTTCAACAGTTTCATTACGATAACAAAATCGTCAAAAATTTCCTATACGCCACCATGATTTGGGGAGTTGTAGGGATGTCAGTAGGTTTACTACTCGCATTCATGTTTCTATTTCCAAATATGACCAGCGGAATTTCCTGGTTAAGTTTTGGTCGTTTAAGACCATTACACACCAATGCGGTGATTTTTGCGTTTGTTGGAAATGCGATTTTTGCTGGTGTCTATTACTCGACACAACGGTTATTAAAAGCAAGAATGTTCAATGATACCTTAAGTAAAATCAACTTTTGGGGTTGGCAAGCTATAATAGTTGGCGCAGCGATTACACTACCTCTAGGGTATACAACGTCTAAAGAATACGCTGAATTAGAATGGCCTTTTGATATAGCGATTGCTGTTATTTGGGTTGTTTTTGGTTGGAACTTAATAGGTACCATATTAAAAAGAAGGCAGCGTCATTTATATGTAGCCATCTGGTTTTATCTCGCAACATTTGTAACCGTCGCTGTGCTTCATATCTTTAATAGTTTAGCTTTACCAGTGAGTGGTTTAAAAAGTTACTCAGTATATGCAGGGGTTCAAGATGCCTTAGTGCAATGGTGGTATGGACATAATGCCGTTGCCTTTTTCTTAACGACACCTTTTTTAGGATTGATGTATTATTTTGTACCAAAAGCAGCGAATAGACCGATTTACTCTTACAGACTTTCAATCGTTCACTTTTGGTCATTGATATTTATTTACATTTGGGCTGGTCCTCACCATTTATTATACACGGCGTTACCAGAATGGGCTCAAAACCTTGGGGTGGCATTTTCAGTTATGTTATTAATGCCTTCTTGGGGAGGAATGATCAATGGTCTACTGACGCTTCGTGGTGCCTGGGATAAAGTACGTACAGATCCTGTTTTAAAATTTATGGTCGTCGCCATTACCGGTTATGGTATGGCAACTTTTGAAGGCCCTATGCTATCGCTTAAAAGCGTAAATGCTATGGCGCATTTCACAGATTGGATTATCGCTCACGTTCACGTTGGAGCACTTGCTTGGAATGGGTTTTTAACCTTTGGAATGATCTACTACCTAGTACCAAAATTATTTAAAACAAAATTATATTCTATAGGTCTTGCAAACCTTCACTTTTGGATTGGCACATTAGGAATTATCTTTTACACCTTACCAATGTACGTAGCTGGGTTTCAACAATGGGCAATGTGGAAACAGTTTAATCCAGATGGAACTTTAGTGTATGGTAATTTCTTAGAAACAGTAACTGCAATCATGCCACTATACTGGATGCGTGCCATTGGTGGAACACTATTTATTACGGGTACCTTAATAATGGTTGTCAATGTGATTATCACTATTGTACAAGGTAGTAACGTCACCGATGAACTTGCAGAAGCTCCTGCGCTTCAGCGTGTCTCTAAAAGACGTGTTGCTGGAGAAGGATGGCACACTTGGTTAGAACGTAAGCCTGTTAAATTAACAATTTTGGCTACCGTCGCTATACTTATTGGTGGTATCGTACAAATTGTACCAACATTATTAGTAAAATCAAATATCCCAACTATTGCTAGTGTAAAACCTTATACACCTTTAGAACTAGAAGGGCGAGATATTTATATAAGAGAGGGCTGTGTTGGCTGTCATTCACAAATGGTACGTCCATTTAGAAATGAGGTTGAACGCTATGGTGAATATTCAAAAGCTGGAGAATTTGTTTATGATCATCCATTCCTTTGGGGAAGTAAACGTACAGGTCCAGATTTACATCGCATTGGAGGAAAGTACTCCGACAATTGGCACTTAAACCATATGTATGATCCACAAAGCACCTCTTCTGGTTCTATTATGCCTTCTTATCAATGGCTTGTAAGAGATGCGCTTGACAAATCACAAACCGAGGCTAAAATGAAAGTTATGGTTACGCTTGGAGTGCCTTATGCAGACGAAGAAATTGCTAATGCACAACAATTGATGGATGCACAAGGTACTCAAATTGAAAAAAACCTATACACAGATCCAGATTTTGCATCAACATATGAAGCAGATAAACAAGCTGGTGGAGATGCTTTCATTGAAATGCGAAATAGAGAAATTGTAGCAGTCATTGCTTATTTGCAACGACTTGGTACAGATATTAAAGTTAAGGACGTTTCAACAACTCAAAACTAATTAATCATGTTAAAATTTGTAAAAAACCATATGGAAAGCATCGCAGGAATAGAAATATATCCTTTGATTTCCCTAATTATATTTTTCAGTTTTTTTGTCATCTTATTTTGGTGGGTAATTACTGCAAAGAAAGACTACATCACTACCGTGAGTAATATCCCTTTAGATAAGCAAAACCCTTCAGAACTATGAGAAAAATTCCATCATGGTTAAGAGTACCTGTAATATTCTTTATCATTTTCGCAATTACAGAGTTTGTTATAGATTCTGGAGGTGAGCCAACATTTATAGCGCAACCTTTAGTGTCGTTATTCTTGTTACTTGTACTTCTCATTTTAATTGCAATAGAGGCAATTACTAGTGCATTAGATAATGTATTGTATCAAAGTCTTGATGCAGAAGAAAAGGCTAGATACGATGCAAAACGAAATGCACCTGCAAAACTAATACAGTGGCTTCAAAAATTATATTCTAAATCTCTAGGTCAAAAACCTATGGAACAAGAACATGTCATCATTTTAGATCATAACTATGACGGAATTAAAGAATTAGATAATGATTTACCGCCTTGGTGGACATATGGATTCTACGCTTCTATTGTTTTTGCAGCAGTTTATATGGTAAAATACCATGTATTCAATGGTGATACTCAAATTGATGAACTTCAAGCAGAAATTGCTCAGGCCAAAATTGATATTGAAGAGTATAAAAAAACGGCAAAAGATTTAGTTGACTTTAATACAGTAACACTATTAGCCGATGCCACAGACCTTAGCAATGGTAAGACAATCTTTGAAACTAACTGCGTGGCTTGTCACAAAGCAGATGGTGGTGGAGGAATTGGCCCTAACCTGACCGATAAAAACTGGATTTTAGGTGGAGGAATTAAAAATGTATTTAAAACAATTTCTGAAGGTGGTCGAGACGGAAAAGGTATGATCTCATGGAAACAGAGTTTAAAACCTTCAGAAATGGCACAAGTTGCTAGCTACCTTCTTATATTTCAAGGAACCACACCTGCTGAACCTAAAGCTCCTGAAGGTGATATTTGGGTTGATGACAGTGAAACAGTTGAACAAATAGTTACTGATTTCAAGGAACCAAAAACAGATTCCACATTAAATGTAGAAGAAAAATAAAATATGGAAACACCCAAAAACGAATCGTTCAGAGACACCATTGGCACCCTTACTGATGATGGAAAACGTGCTTGGGTATATCCAAAAAAACCAAGTGGTCGCTATTACGAAAAGCGAAAAATAGTAAGCTACGGTCTCATCGTCTTTCTTTTTATTGCACCATTTATCAAAGTGGGTGGCCATCAATTTTTAATGTTCAATGTATTAGAACGTCGTTTTAATATTTTTGGCTTTCCGTTTTGGCCACAAGACTTCTATTTGTTTGTGATTTCAATGTTGATTGGCGTCGTTTTTGTTGCTCTTTTTACAGTAGCATTTGGTCGTATTTTTTGTGGATGGATTTGTCCGCAAACCATATTCATGGAAATGGTTTTTAGACGAATAGAATATTGGATTGATGGAGACAGAAATAAACAACGTAAGCTTGATCGACAAAAATGGGATTTAGAAAAAATCAGAAAACGCCTATTAAAATGGTTTGTATTTCTGGTGATTTCATTTCTAATCGCTAACGTATTTTTAGCCTATTTAATTGGAAGTGACACCCTTATTAAATATATAACCGAAGGGCCTTTTGCTCATACTAGCACACTTATTCCGCTAGTCATATTTACAGCTGTTTTTTATTTTGTGTTTGCCTGGTTTAGAGAGCAAGTATGCATTATCGCTTGTCCTTATGGTAGATTACAAGGCGTTTTATTAGATAATAAGTCAATTATCGTGGCTTACGATCATAAACGAGGAGAAGCTGAAAATGGACGTAAGAGTTTTAGAAAAAATGAAGACCGTCAAGCTCTTGGCCATGGTGATTGTATAGATTGTATGCAATGTGTAAATGTTTGCCCAACAGGAATTGATATTAGAAATGGCACCCAATTAGAATGTGTCAACTGTACAGCCTGTATAGATGAATGTGATCATATTATGGATAGTATCAATCTGCCACAAGGATTGATTCGTTATGCCAGTGAAGATGAAATAGAAAAGAAAAATAAATTTGAATTGACGCCACGTTTAAAAGGCTATACCGCAGTATTGATTATTTTGACTGGTCTGCTCACAGGATTGCTTTTATTAAGAACAGATCTTGAAGCTAGAATTTTGAGGCTTCCTGGGCAATTATATGAGCATAAACAGGGTCATATCATTAGTAATGTATTTACTTATAAATTGATTAACAAAACAACAGATACTATAAGCGATGTGAGCTTTAAATTGCGAAAGTATAAAGGCGAAATTAAATTGGTATCAACGTCAGATAATTTTCAAGTACCAGCCCAAGGCGCTGCAGAAGGTACCGTATTTATAGAAATTGATAAGAGTGAACTCTCGGGTGATAAAGACAAACTAATGATTGAAGTGTATAGTGGAGACGAATTGATAGAAACCACCACTGTTAATTTCTTAGGTC